>JAEDMD010000026.1 GCA_016303195.1 Oscillospiraceae bacterium
CTGACATAAGGTCTCATCGGGACACCTCCTCAGCGGCTTTCAGGAGAGCGTTGATATTTCTCTCACGGATCTTTTCGGGCATATAGCCGTTTATAGCACTGACAGCCTCATCTGTTGAAACAATGCCCGAAAGTCCCGAAACGAGACCGAGCATGACAGTATTCACAGTGGGAAGTCTGAATGAAGCGGCAGTAGTTTCAGCATCAAAGGAAACAGTTCCGCTGATATTATTTTTTGTATTGATAATGATTTTTCCGCCGTCCTTCAGCAATTCCGAAAGTCGGGGAGTATAGAGCGTGTCATCGAGGATCACGATGAGATCGGCTTTTTCAGTCTGGCTTCTGTCGGAGATGGGCTTTGTATCGAGCTTTGTGAAAGCTCTCACAGGAGCGCCTCTGCGTTCAGGGCCGAAAGACGGGAAGGCGAGTGCATATTTTTCATCGCTGTCGATGGTGTAAGCAGCTCCGAGGAGTTTTGCCGCTGTAAAAGCGCCCTGACCGCCTCTGCCGAGCCATAGAATTTCTTTCATCTCTGCTTTTCTCCTATCACTTTAGTATGATTTTATTTTAGCACTATTCACGCATTATGTCCAATACAAATGGGTTATTGTCAGTTATAGATCAAACCTATAAATATAGTATGTAATTATTGGATACTAAGATAACCTTTCAGCTTAGCAAGATATGTTTCGGCAAGTTCACTGAGAATGACATTTTTTAGCGTGATATAGCCTATTTCCATTACTTCATCATTACCGCTTTCAAAAGGAACGGCAATATAGTCGCTTCCGTTAAGTTCCTCGCAGATGATGCCCGAACATAGTGTATAACCGTTAAGACCGATCATCAGATTCAGCATAGTAGCCCTGTCATTGGCTTTGATAATGCGCTGGTAATCGTTGGTACTGAGAATTTCCTCTGCAAGGTAGAATGAACTGTTGTCGCCCTGCTCAAAGGAAAGACACGGGAATTCATCAAGCTGTTCAAAGCTGATGCTTTTCTGAGAGGCGAGGGGATGGCCTTTCCAGATATAAACAAAAGGATTGCAGTTAGTCAGCGCATGGAATTTCAGACCGTTTGAACTCAGAAGTTTTGTCATTGACTGCCTGTTGAAGTCATTGAGGTAAATAATACCGATCTCACTCCTGAGAGTTGCCACATCGCTGATTATTTCCAGAGTTTTTGTCTCACGGATAGCGAATTCATATTCGGAAGTATCGAACTCCTTGACCATTTCCACAAAAGCCTTGACAGCGAAAGAATAATGCTGAGTTGACACACCGAATTTCTTTTTTATGCCGCCTTTGCTGATATATTTTTCAGCGAGAACATCGAATTGACTCACGACCTGACGGGCATACTGCAAAAACTCCGCACCATCATTTGTAAGCGTAACACCCTTTCCGCTGCGGTTGAATATCTTGATTCCTATTTCTTTTTCAAGCTCCTGAACGGAGGAAGTAAGGGACGGCTGAGAGACATATAACTGCTCAGCCGCCTTGTTCATTGAACCATAAGCAGAAATTGCAAGGATGTATTTCAATTGTTGCAAAGTCATATTTCACCTCAGCCAAACAGGCCCGTACTGAAATATCTGTCACCACGGTCTGGAAAAACAGTAACAATATTTCCCTTAGCGCCGCTGTTTATAAGTTTCTGGACTGCCGCCATTGCCGCACCGGAAGAAGAACCTGCAATGATACCCTCAGCAGAAGCAAGAAGTCGGGCGGAGGCAAATGATTCTTCATCGTTGATCTTGATGACATCATCCACCAGAGACATATCCATAGTTTCGGCAATGAAATCGTTTCCGATGCCTTCAATGTTGTAGTCGCTGTGTTCACCGCCGCCCATAGTTGAGCCGACGGGATCGGCGAGGATGCCTTTGGTTTCGGGATGGCGTTCCTTGATATAGCGGAGTATTCCTGTGTAAGTGCCGCCGCTTCCTGCGCCTGCGACAACATAGTCGATGTTTCCGTCAAGCCCCTCAAAAATTTCTTTTCCTGTTGTTTCATAGTGGGCGAGGGGATTGCTCTGATTCTTGAACTGTTCAAGGGAAATCGAATCGGGTATCTGAGATTTGATCTCCTCAGCCTTAGCAACTGCACCGAGCATACCAAGTTCACGGGGAGTATTCACAACTTCCGCACCGAGGGCACGGAGGAGTGACTGTTTTTCGGCAGAAAACTTAGTCGGAACTACAAAAATGATGCGATATCCTCTGTTGAGAGCGGCAAAAGCAATACCAAGACCTGTATTTCCGGCAGTAGCTTCAACGATAGTGCCGCCTTTTTTCAGGAGACCTTTCTGTTCGGCATCATTTATCATGTACAGACCTGTACGGTCTTTAACGCTTCCTGAAGGGTTGTAGAGTTCCAGCTTTGCAAAAACGTTCACTCCCTCAGCTTTTACAATATTTCCCAGTCTCACCAGCGGAGTATTGCCGATGAGAGCCTGCATAGAGTCATAGTAATTCATATTCAGCACCTCACTTTATTTCAGCGGCATTGATAGCCTGTTCAAGGTCAGCAAGAATGTCATTGATATTTTCGATTCCCACAGAAAGCCTGATAAGTCCATCGGTGATGCCGACTTTTTTGCGGATATCAGCAGGTATCGAAGCGTGTGTCATAGTTGCGGGATGGCAAACGAGAGACTCCACGCCACCGAGACTTTCAGCCAGTGAAATAAGTTCAAGGCTCTCGAAGAATTTGCGGATATCATAGTTTTCGTGAAGCTCGAATGAGATCATCGCACCGCCGTTTTTAGCCTGACGGCGGTTTGTTTCGTAGCCGCTGTCTGATTTGAGACCTGGATAATAAACGTTCTTGACAGCTTTGTGAGCGGTGAGGAATTCAGCGGCTTTTTCGGCATTTTCAACGTGTCTGTCCATTCTGACAGCAAGAGTCTTGATTCCACGGATAAGGAGGAAGGAATCGAACGGGCCGAGGACTCCGCCTGTGGAATTCTGGATGAATGCGATCTTTTCAGCAAGTTCTTTGCTGTTCACAACTGCAAGTCCCGAAACAACATCGCTGTGTCCGCCAAGATATTTTGTAGCGCTGTGAACAACGATATCAGCCCCCAGTTCAAGCGGCTTCTGGAGGTAAGGTGTCATGAAAGTATTGTCCACGATAACGAGAAGTCCGTGCTTGTGGGATACCTCAGCAATTGCCTTTATATCGGTAACTGACATAAGCGGATTTGCAGGGCTTTCTATAACGACAGCCTTGACATCGTCAGTTATCTGAGTTTCGTAAACATCGGGATGAGTTGTGTCAGCGATAGTGTAATTGATATTGAAGTGATCGAACACCTTATCGAGAACACGGAAAGTACCGCCGTAAACGTTGCTGGATATGAGAACTCTGTCACCGCTGTGAAGCAGGCTGAGAACTGCGGTGATAGCAGCCATACCCGAACCGAAAGCGAAACCTGCGACACCGCCTTCAAGCTCAGCGATAAGAGCTTCAAGGGCTTCACGGGTAGGGTTGCCTGTGCGTGAGTATTCATAGCCTCTCATTTTTCCAAGACCGTCCTGCTTGTAGGTGGATGTCTGGTATATCGGCACATTTACAGCGCCTGTTCTTTCGTCGATGGAGATACCTCCGTGGATAAGTTTTGTTTCAGTATATTTTGAATTGCTCATAGTAATTGCTCCTTATTCATAGTTGTAGCCTGCGGTATAAGCCGCTGATATCAGGCTTACGTTTTCAAATGCTTTCATATTATCGTTTCTGCCGCTGAAATAATGTTCCTGAACCTTTTCAGGCGGCATATAGGTATCGATCTGGAAACCGAGTTTATACAGCGCACGTGAGACTTCACTGTAATCGTATCCGCCACGCATGACCTCGCCGAGCGAACTTGTGATCTGTTCAAGCTGATGAACTCTTTCTGGGAAATTTCCGCTTTTCATGGGATAATCAAAAACCAGTTCGCTTCCGAGAGCGGATATATCAGCGATCTGAGAGAGAGTATCCGAGAACACATCCAGCGTCAGGTAATAGGTGACACCGAGAATGCTGAAAAAAGTTTTGGTATTTTTATCAAAACCTGCTTCAAGAAGTTTTTCCACCATACTGTCTTTTTCAAAATCGACAGGGACGAATCTGACATTTTCCGGGATATTCCATTCGAGACTGCTTATTTTTTCCAGCTTGTAGCGCTGAGTGTCAGGATGGTCTATCTCGAAAATTTTAATGTTGGGGTCGGTATTTCTGAAAGTGAAAGTATCCGAACCCACACCGCAGATAACGTACTGGATGTTACCGTTTTCTTTAGCGAAATCCCTGAGTCTGCTTTCGGAAAAATGAATTCTTGAAAGGGGGATGGAAGCGAAATATTCATTAATGAACTGCTCTGTTTCATCTGCCGACATTTTTTCGTCGATACCATCGAAGCCGTGGCTTATCATGTCATATATCAGGTCATATTCTTCCTTGCCCATGAGATCATAAGCGAGGTAATCGTCATATATTTTTTCACGTGACTTATTTGAATGCCATGCACGAACGAACGCACATATCTTGGCGGTCACGCTTTCTCTTTCATCAACCATAGGTCAACCTCCTGAGTGAGTGTATCAAATAAAAAAACGCAGAACGCAACGCATTCTACGCAATAAGGCATACAGCCGTTTACTCTGTCAGACAGCGGAAGTTCAACATCGCTGAGCGGAGTTATGCGTAAAAGCGGTGATAATAATGTTACAGCACATACAACAACACATATTAATAACTCTCATGTTCAGCTCTCCTTTTTAAGCTTACTATTCCTATCGGAACTATATGCATTATATCACCAAAATCATACTTTGTCAATAGGTGAACCGTGAATTCGTCACAAGTAATAGAAACTGCCTATGTTCAACTAAAGATTTAGTTTATAGTTGCAATCGGGTGATTTGATACTATTATAATACAAAGAAATTGTTATTTTCATTTGCCAAAGTGAGGATGCTTTTGCTATAAGAAAAATCTATTGCCGTTTATGTGATTTATGAATTGGACAAATACATAATTCCGATGTATAATATAGGCATACCAAACGAAAGGAAAGATGATCTTGAAAAACATGAAAACAGAGTTCCGAATGCGATGTTGTGATTGACAACAATTAAGAGGATAAAAATACATTAGGTATTAGTAATGAAAGGTAATGATAATTATGAATAAGAATTATAAATTTGTATCAGTGCTTGCAGCACTCTCACTTCTCACAGGCTGTGGAGCATTAAATAATTCATCCGAACAGACTGCACCGACATCATCAAGCGAGGTTGCAGTAACAGAAGCAGAGACCACAAAGGATTGCTGTGAGGACAGCGAAAAGGACTGCTGTGAATCAAGTGTGGCAGATTGCTGCGGAGATGCGGCAGAAGCAGTTTCACAGACAATTACACCCGAAAAGACAGATATCAATATAGACCATCTTAACTCCACCGCACATCTTCTTGCATTCGTTGCAAAGGAGGAGGGATTCTTCGAGGAGTAAGGCCTTAACGTAACACTCACACAGTTCTCCAGTGCGGCTGAGCTTGTGAACGGAATCGAATCCGACAAGCTGGATCTTGCATTCATCGGTTCAGTTCCGACACTTACATTCCAGAGTCAGGGACACGATATTTCGATATTCGGCGGAGCAATGACAAACGGTCACGGCTACGTTATCAAGTCTGAATTCACAGACAAAGATGAAGCAGGCGTTGAGGTACTCAAAGGAAGAAATGTAGCATCTGTCAAGAACAGCGTACAGGACGCAGAACTCCAGATACTTCTTAAAAATGCACATATTCCGATAGGTGAGGGCGAGGATGAAGTAAATATCGTATATTTCGACAGCCAGAAGGATGCATATGCGGCACTTCTTAATGATTCTATCGATGCAGCATCAGCATATTCTCCATATACCTCACTTGCCGCATCACAGGGCTACAAGGTAGTTTACTACTGCGCTCATGAGGAGGCGCTCCAGAATCAGCCATGCTGCCGTCAGGTTGCAAAAACATCCGCACTTAGCCAGTATCCGAACACATATACAGCAATTGAAAGAGCATTCATCAAGGCTTATAAATTCACACAGACTGACCACGAAAAGACGATTCAGGATGTTAAGCAGTACATTGACATCGAGGATGATCTTATCAATGTTGAGCTTTACGACGGATTTGCAACATCATCACCTGATCCCGACAAGCAGGGAACTATCGAACTTAAAAACACTATCGTCGAACTCGGATATACAGAGGATTATGATATTGAGCCGCTTTACAATACATCAATATATGAGAAGGCTCTGAACAGCATTCTTGCAGAGGAAGACGACGATATCTATAAATCATTACAGGAGCATTTCAATGACTACGAATAAAATAGAGATAAAAAATCTCACAGTTAATTATATTGAGAACAAGCGCAGCTTCAACGCATTGCACGATGTTTCTTTCGGTGTAGGGAACGGAGAGTTCGTAAGTGTTATCGGAGCGAGTGGATGCGGAAAATCCACATTGCTGAGTGTTCTTGAGGGACTTCGTCAGCCCGTAGGCGGATCAGTCGAGATAGACGGAAGTCAGCTTCACGGAACAGGCACAGAGCGAGGAGTAGTTTTTCAGCACTACTCCCTGTTCCCGTGGATGACTACACGTAAGAATATCGAATTTGGCATAAAGCAGGCAAGACATGACATCAAGCGCAGTGAGCGCACAAGGATAGCTGAAGATTTTCTGAATAAGGTAGGCTTAAACGGATTCGGAAGCAAATATCCGTCACAGCTTTCAGGCGGAATGCAGCAGAGAGCGGCAATTGCACGTGCGCTTGCGATGGATACGGATATACTTCTTATGGATGAGCCGTTCAGCGCCATAGATGCCAAGAACAGAGTGATATTGCAGGAACTTCTGCTGAAACTCTGGGAGGGCGACGGAACTGAGCCACGCAAGACCGTAGTTTTCGTCACACATGACATTGACGAGGCTATACTTCTTTCCGACAAGATCGTAGTTCTCACCGCACATCCGGGAACAGTGAACGAGATCGTAAGAGTTCCTTTTGAGCGTCCGAGAAACCGTGAACAGCTTGTAAAGACGGATGAATACGGAAAATTCCGCAATAAACTGCTGTCACTGCTTTATAATGATATTGCCGAGAGGATCGGCGGAGACGAGGTGGTATTATGACATTGCAGAAACGCTATCTTCGCATAACGCATCTGCTTTTCATTGCCCTGCTCCTGATACAGCTTTTGCCTACACGCTCCACAAAGGAAGTTTTCACAAACTCGCTGATAATATTTGCAGTCGGAGTTGAGGTCATAGTTCTTATAGCATCCACATTTATCAAGAATGAAAAATCATTGGCATTACTGCTTGATATAGCAGGATTCATCTACACAGTGCTGGGAATATGGACACTTGCCACAGCAAAATTCAATGTGCTGAATGATATGCTGTTTCCTGCACCGGGCAAGGTGATATCGCAGTTTGTGGAGGACAGATCAACTATCGTCACAAATATAATCAGTTCACTGGGAACAACGTTCAAGGGCTTCATCATTGCCGCAGTAATAGCAATACCGCTTGGTTTGTTCATAGGCTGGAGCGCAAGAGTCGGAAGTGCCGCAACATATATTTCCAAATTTTTCAGTTCGATCCCGCCGATAGTCTACATTCCATACGGTATCGCACTTCTTCCGACATTCAAATCAGTGTCAGTGTTTGTAATATTCCTTGCAACATTCTGGCCTGTATTTGCAGGAACGATGAGCGGAGTACTGGGAGTAGACAAAAAGATAATAGATTCAGCAAAAGTTCTGAACGTAAGCAAGCCTGAGATGCTGTTTTCGGTAATACTTCCTGCATCATTACAGCAGATATTCCTCGGATGCAATCAAGGACTCAGCGTATCGTTCATACTCCTCACATCGGCTGAAATGATAGGCGCACGTGACGGAATGGGCTATTATGTCAAGTATTACTCCGATTTCGGAGACTATACACGAACCATAACAGGATTGCTTGTTATAGGATTCGTGGTCATCGCAGTAACATTTCTGTTCAATAAATTGCAGAATCATCTGCTGAGATGGAAGAAGTAAAAGCAGAGATAAATTTACAGTCCGCATTATGCGGACTTTTTGTTTAATGAAGGAATTATAGAAGATTTTACAAAAGATATTGAGGGAGAATACTTTTTCAAAAGGATTCTCCCTCATGCACTTATTTACTCGTTTAATAATCTTTCGGTGTTTTGCAGACTGAACATACTTTTTCAAAGATGCCCTTGAATTCTCCTCCGCAATGTCTGCATCTGCCATTTTCAATATTATCCGCTTCCTGTGATTTGAAATATGCAGGAAATGCCCAGTAATGCTTTTGCAGTTCCTTATAATCAACGTTAATCAGTTTCGGGCAATTATAAAACGTAGCGGAATTTTTTTCATATTTATAAGGATTGCTTCCACGATAAAGGTCAGTATCACCTGCGAATGTAACCTGTTCAAGTCCCGTGCAGTCGGCAAATGCCATAGGATAAACTGCCTTTACGCTTTTCGGAACGTTCAGCCTCTCCAGCTTTGAACAGCCTCGGAACGCCTGATTTCCGATGAATTCAACGGTTTCGGGTATGCTTATGTTTCCCAGAGATGTGCAATTTCTGAAAGCATTCATGCCAATTCTGTTGACACCCTCGTCTGTACCGTCTTCCGTCCGCATACATTCAAACTTCAAATTTTCAAGGCTTTCACATTCAGCAAAGGCGCAATCTTCAATAGTTCTGACTTTTTTGGGGATTATCATATATTTCAGATTCGTACACCCTTCAAATATCCTCCACGGAAGAAGATCAGTCAAAGGGGGGATATTGACGTATTCAAGACTTGTACAGCCTGCAAATGCGCCTGCTTCCATGTTTTTCACGCTGTCAGGCAGTTTTACTGTTTTCAGGCTTATACAGCCGTTGAAAAAATCTCTGTCGATCGTCTCGACTCCATCGGGGATATTGATAGTCTGCAAATTTTTGCACCCCGAAAATGCACCTGCGCTTATGGTCTCCAAACCATCGGGAAGATAGACGGATTCAATATTATTCATTCCCTGAAATGCAGCTTCTCCGATAACGGAAATGCCGTCAGGAATGCGGATATCCTTGTTTGTATACCCATTGTAGCGGATCAGAACGCTTCTTTCCACGATAAAACTGCTGTCATAATTATGTAACAGATTTTTTCTGTCATGATCCTGCGGTGAGATTTCATTGTAGCTTCTTATCGCCTTTTCTACGATAAATGGTTCATTGCAGAACGGGCAGACGGAGGCATCCTGTGTATCGTCAACAGCAAGGAATCCTCCGCATTTATAACATTTTCCCTGTACATACATTTTGATCCGCCTTCTTTCTGTTAGCTTTTTATTATTATATCACATTATCATACTAAAGTCAATAATTTTTGTTAATTAGCTACAATCCGTTATATACCAACATTTTGCTGCAAATCTGATTAAAGAATACAAAATTCACAATAACTATTGAAAAAGAAGAAAAAATATGTTATAATCATTAAAATGAATCTTTTATGCACTATAATGTTTCTGAAAGGTAGTGACCTATGCGACTTGCTTTTTCAATAATATATATAATCCTCATATTTGCACTTCTAATATGTACTATTCTTACACGGCGATCTGAGCGGCCTGTCCGTAATTCTGTAGCTTTTCTGGAAGCATCGCTGATACCTCCTGTTATAGGAAATCTGCTGATAGTGGCATCTACTGAACGTATCCCCGCTCTTATCGGATGCTATTTCTACTATATAGGTATGGATCTGGTCATGTATGCTCTTGTTAATTTCACAGATACCTATTGCCGGCGACCGGGCAGTACACGGCATCACAGACCAACTTCAATGTATCTGGCTCTTTTCGCAGATTCGATACAAATGATACTGAACCCGTTTTTCGGCCATGCTTTCGAGGTTCAGGCAGTGAAAATTGACGGCGCTCCATATTACAAATTAGTTCCGTTCATGTGGCAGACTGTACACCGTCTTGTGGATTATTTTATCTTCTTCTGCGTCATACTCATCTTTATCCTTGCAACTGTCAAAGCGCCAAAAATCAATAAGGAACGCTATTCTGTCATTCTGGTTACCATGATCTCAGTCGGCCTGCTTCAGACATACAATATTTTAGCAAAACATAATATCGACCGCTCTGTGCTTGGTTACGGCGTTTTCGGAGTTGTCTTATTCTATTTCTCAATACGTTACAGACCGCTCAGACTTCTTGACCGTGTACTGTCAAATATCGTTTCGGGACTATCCGATGCTTTCTATGTTTTTGATCCGAACGGAAACTGCATCTGGGCTAACGATCAGGGATGTACTCTTGCCGATATCAAAGACAATGACTACGATGCGGTAAAGGATAAACTTATAAACCTGTTTGGTTCACCTGAAAAAAACGGCTCGAACATCGCAAAACTGAAAGTCGGAGAAGGCGAAAACGAGCGTTTCTATGTTCTGGAGGAAAAACAGGTAACTGATGAAAAAGGCCGTATCGACGGCACATACCTGCGAATTCAGGATGTTACCGAGGGTGAACATCAAATAAAGGTGCTTGATGAACAGATAGGACAGATAAGTCAGCAGGCTTTCCGTGATGCGCTTACAGGTGTCGGAAGCAAAGCCGCTTATCTCAAAAAAGTCAACGAGATCAATCAGGAGATCAACAGCGAAAATGCTGAATTTGCCGTTCTTATGGTGGATATGAACAACCTCAAGCAGATCAATGACGATCACGGTCACAAGGCAGGCGATCTTTACATAAAAGGATGCTGTCGTATGATCTGCGAAATGTTCAAGAATTCACCTGTTTTCCGTATCGGAGGCGACGAATTCGTCGCTGTGCTTCAGGGAAAGGACTATGACAAGCGAAACAAAAAGGTTGCTGAACTTCGTGAAATGTTTGCGGATTCCTTTGCTGATACCAGCGTTGATCCGTGGCTGCGGTATTCCGCTGCGGTCGGTGTTTCTGATTACTCGGACAGCGACAGTACATTTGAAGTTGTATTCAAACGTGCGGATTCTGTAATGTATGATGACAAAAAGGCTTTCAAACAGGCATACGGCAGTTACCGATGATCGTTGAGGTGACATTATTATTTTTGAAACAGAAAGGATGTGGACATATGAATTATACGTCAGAGGAGATCAGAAAAGCACTGGAGGATAATGAATTCTGTGTATATTATCAGCCGATGTTCGTCACAATGACAGGACAGCTTAAAAGTGCGGAGGCTCTCATTCGCTGGATAAGACCTGACGGAACATTCATTTCGCCTGCACAGTTTATCCCCACAGCAGAGCGATCTGACCTGATAATGGATATCGACTGGTATGTTACAGAATCTGTTTGCAAAACCCTTGAAAAGCAGAATACCATGCCTCAGTTTCCTATATCTGTCAATTTCTCACGCAGACATATCAGAGAGAAAAACTTCACAGAGAACCTTGTCTCCATTGTTGATAAATATGAACTGCCGCATCCGCTTCTTGAAGTTGAAATAACCGAATCTGCAATGGTCGGCGAAGAAGATAAGCTCTACGACTGGATCGTGTCCATCAGAAATGCAGGTTTTTCCGTCGCTATCGACGATTTCGGCAGTGGTCTTTCATCATTGCAGTTCGTCAAGGACATCCCTGCCGATGTGCTTAAAATAGACAAATCCCTCCTTAGCCACAACTGCGAGGACGAAAAGGAACGCATAGTTCTGGAAAGTATTTTCAATTTCGCTCACAGACTGAATATGAAGACCGTTGCCGAGGGTGTGGAGACTAAGGAACAGCTTGCATTTCTGCGCTCATGCGACTGCTATAAGATACAGGGATATCTCTTTGCACGTCCTATGCCTGAATCTGATTACCTCCTGCTCTGCCAGTCTAATAATGTAAGCGAACAATCTGAGGATGTTTTACAGATACAAAGCAACACAAGTGCTACAAATCTCCTGCTTCAGGCTGTTCTTGCAAGGCATCCGCTGATATTCTTCGTTAACCTTACAAGAAATACATATTATGCTATGGCATACAAGAATTTCACTTCAACAGGCTGTCCGTCAACAGGTATTTTTGATGAACTGATCGGACACGGAACACTAAGTATGCACCCCGATGACCGTGAAATATTTGCTTCGACCTTCAACAGGGAGAATCTGATAGAAAAGTACAAGCAGGGTGAAAAATTCGTTCGTCTCATCACCCGTCAGCTTGGCGATGACGGTATTTACAGAAAAGTCGAGACCGTTGACTGCTTCGTAAAAAGCAGTTACTCCGACGATATCATAGCAATAACCCTTTGCGAAAATCTGCCTGAATAAAGCTGTTATATGAGTACTCTCCTTATGTGTCTGCTTTTTGTATGCTGTCAAAAATTTCAGCGGATGCATATAATAATCTGTGCCTGATCCGGCACAGAAAGGAGAGATTTATGTGAATCTGAATCTGTTCGACGATATGGATGGGCTTGTTCTGCATGAACGTGAGAATTCCCTTATGTCGGCTGAAATAAACATTATGTCGGATAAAGACGGCGGAATGACACGTTTCCCTAAAGATACGCCTTTGGGAATGGCATATGTTCCGTATCAGCAGTGGGGCGAAGTCTACAACAGCGGCGATGCACTGGAAAACGGTACACTTTTCCCTGATCTGAGATTTCCGTTTGAAAGAGGAGGGGCAAGATGAACGAAAAACAACAGCTTCTCAGGAAGATAAAGCAGTATGATTTTACCTTGAAGGAACTGAACCTTTATCTTGACACTCATCCTAACTGCCGCCGTGGACTGGCGATGTTCGAGAAATACAAGGGATTGAGAAATAAATGCATCAGCGAATATACCGAAAGATTCGGCCCGCTTACACCTGAACAGAATAATGATGGCAAGCATTGGGACTGGATCGACGATCCGTGGCCGTGGGAAAGGAGATAATTTATGTGGCAGTATGAGAAAAAATTGCAGTATCCCGTCAATATAAAAACTCCAAACGCAAAGCTGGCAAAGGTGATAATATCACAGTTGGGCGGACCTGACGGCGAACTTGCCGCATCTCTGCGCTATCTTAATCAGCGCTATGTCATGCCGTATGCGGAAGTCAAGGGACTGCTTACTGATATTGGTACAGAAGAATCTGTCCATCAATGATATACATGATATGCAACACTTTAAATCAGCGTAATAGCGATAGAAAAAGGGACAGGATGCCATTTATCTCTTATCTCGGTTTCACGATAGTAGGTCATATCCTTGACTACCGCTTTCAGCAGGCAGTTTTTTTCTTCTGCGGATGCTGCCTTTTTTTCCATTACTGCTACGGCTTCCTGCAATGCAACGAGCTTCTGCTTATAGTCAGTGACCGAAACTTCATTTTTAGCAGCATCTTCCAAAGCTGACATAAGTTCGGTTCTCCTTTTTGACAGTATCTCATTTCGCTTTACAAATACTTCGCTTGTATATATACCTTGTTCGAGAAATTCATAAAGCCGTTCTTGCTGAGTTTCAAGTGCATTAAGTTCTTTCTTGAGTACAGATGTAATGCTTTTCTGTATGTTAGGTGGACTTTTTTCACCGTTTTTCAGCATTTCTTTCATATCAGCCATAAGCTCCTTCAGGGCTTTAACGACCTCCGCTTCAACCTCAGCATATGTTGCAGATCTGTTCCCACATCTTGTCTGGTACGCACAGTGTAGTCTCGGCTCACAGTTTTTGTGCGGCTGGTATATCATAGGCCTGCCGCAGGAACAATGCATTATACCTGCGAAAGGATTGGTTAGTTTCTTGCTCGCCTTTACCTTTGGCATACTGCCGAAACGTTCAAGGGAAGCATTAAAGGTGTCCTCAGAGATAATGGCTTCATGCTTGCCGTCAACGAGTATCAGATCCTCACGCTTTGCCTTCGGACGTGAAGCGGTTATTATTCCGTCCTCATATTTTTTTACTGTTTTTCTCCAGTTCCAGCGTATCTTTCCGATATAAACAGGATTTTTCAGCATATCTCTTATGCTTGCACTGCTCCACAGCTTGGACTTTCTCGGCATGATATGCATATCATTCAGGCGATTGGCGATGGAAG
>JAEDMD010000252.1 GCA_016303195.1 Oscillospiraceae bacterium
CAGGAGAGTTGCAGCGGTCATTGAAAGTATCCCTGAGATGATAAGTGTTGATTATGTACGCTTTATTGCGGAGGGAAACTTTCACAACTTAAAGGAACGCCTCGGAAGAATAGTAAAGTATGATCCGAAACTCGTCCGTACTGTACTTGATTCAGAGACCGATCTTAAAATTGCGTTTATGATACAGGATGTGCTTGCCGATAATGATCCTGATTTTGACCCGAAGGAATATGATCTCAGAGGAAAAGTTCAGCGCCGTGCAGAGAGAGTGCTTGAAGCATACAGACATAGCGAACCTGAGCCGATAAGAAATTACCTCAGAGGCAAGGGCAGTTATGATGATATCTATAAGATATTCAGTGAGTATAAGAATCTGAACAGCCTTTCAGGCGGCAAAAACAAACTTGATTACTATGGATTTTTCGGCGAGGATGATTTTTTCAAGCGTATTTTCACCATTTCCATGTTAGCCAATGAAGGCGGTTATTTTTATAGTAATACAGCGGCATATAATACAGGTTATGAACCGCTGAGATCAGATAATGATGTGAGAAATACAGAGCGTGAGGAAAAGTCTGTACAGTTCATGCTTGATGCAGGCGCACCGCTAACCGATGCGATATCATGCCTGGGTACGATGGCAGACGGTGCAGTGTCAATGTACACAGATGCCTGCACCGAGCATATCGTAAAGGCAGTTTTGAAGCACTCCGATCTGCTTGCTGAATGTGAACCGAAAAATATGAGCGTGAGAGGAAGGATCATTTATGCAAAGGCACTCAGCAGTGACACAAAGCGTTTCAGCAAACAGCTTACATCGCTTGCCGATGACGGAAGCAAGGTAGTTCGTGCGGAGGTAATTAATATTTTCAAGGCGCATAAGGAACTTGCTGACGAGGTGAAAGAACTTCTTAACGCTAAGAAACAGTCAAAGCGTGACATGGCAGTCAGTGTGATCGAGGAATGGGGAACAGATGGTTTTGCAGATGAACTTCAGAAGGCATTTGACAGTGAAAAGAGCGACAAGCTGAAAATCAGATTAGCCGCTCTGATAGGTACTGAAAGCTCAGCATCTGCTGTACAGGTAAATACCGAAGATATGATAAAAAAGCTGATGAAAGGTTCTTCAAAGCTGGACTGGCTTTACAGCAAGCCTTATGCTCCTGTCCATAAAACTGACGGTTCAGAAGCAGATGAGGAGTATCTCAAAGCGATAATGTTAAGCTATGCGAGCATGAAAGAGTTTACCAGAAACTTCTTTGCCAGCGAACTTGCACAGTCGCTCGATCAGAAAGAGTTTGAAGCATTTGCACAGGAAGTTTTCAGCCGCTGGTATGACAAGGGCGCTGAGGCTAAAACGAAATGGGTGCTTTATTTCTGCGCCGCACATGGCGGAAGTGCCATGCGCCATGAACTTGTGGAGCATATCTATGAATGGGGAGATTATAATACCTTCGTGAAGATCGTCAATACTATGTATTCCCAGAACAACTCCAGCTTTCCATCCATGCGTACTTCCATTGCAGGCGATGCTGTCAGGGCACTTGCAATGAGCGGAAATGATGAGGCTCTTGTTATCGTTGACAATATCTCACGCAAATTCAAAGGCAAGTCAGTGCGTAATTCGGCTATAAACGCTATGGCATCTGCCGCAGACGGTCTTGGCATAACAGCCGAGGAGCTTGCAGACAGGATCGTACCTGATCTTGGATTTGACGAGAATCTCTGCCGTGTGTTCGACTACGGAAAAAGGCAGTTCAACGTATATATCCGCCCGTCACTGGAACTGGAGATATATAACGGCGACAAGAAAATAAAAACCATGCCTAAGCCCGGTGCGACCGATGATGCAGAAAAGGCGAATGCCGCATATGAGCAGTTCAAGGAGATGAAGAAGCTGATGAAAACAGCAGTGACCACGCAGAAAAATCGCCTTGAATATGTACTTATGTGCGACAGAAAATGGAATGTTGACGGCTGGAAAACACTTTTTGTAAGGAATGCGATAATGCATTGCTTTGCGATCGGACTTATATGGGGAATCTACGAGGACGGAAAACTTAGTACAACATTCCGATATATGGAGGACGGAAGTTTCACGACCTCCGAGGGAGATGAATTTGAACTTCCCGAAAAGGCTATGATAGGTCTTGTGCATCCGATAGAGCTTTCAGAAGAACTTAAAGCTCAGTGGACGGAACAGCTCAGCGATTATGAAATAGTTCAGCCATTCCCACAGCTTTCACGCCAGATCTATACTCCGGAAAGCAGTGAACTTGAACTGACACATATGACCCGCTTCAATGATCGTGAGACAGGAAGTATGTCGCTTGTCGGCAAGATGACCAGATTTGGCTGGGATAAGGGACAGGCTGAGGATGCAGGATTCTTCTATTATTTCAAACGTGAAGATGTTTCAAGCAGAAGTATTGCACCTGACGGAAAGCCGCTTCTGAACGGATATGGAACGATGCTTATCCATTCGGGAATGTACATTGCCGCCTATGACATGGATGATGAGAATGTCAACGCCGAGGCTGTTGTATTTTTCAAGGCAGGAACAAACCCGAATTACTGGGATAAAGATGGAAAAGGCTTCTTAAAATGCAGTGAAGTCCCGAAGCGTTATTTCAGCGAGATAATGTTACAGCTTACATCCGTTTTCGGCAGTAAGGAAGAATAATATATATGCAGCATCGCACAAAGCCCGCCTGACAGCGCATTTTCAGCACAATCTTTGTGTGTTGTTGCCTTATAACAAAAGCCGCAGGTTAAGGGCGGTACTCTTACAGAAGTTTTTACACGTGATATTGAGGAAGAAC
>JAEDMD010000253.1 GCA_016303195.1 Oscillospiraceae bacterium
CGATGTTTGAGTTTCAGGCTTGATTCAAACTTTTTTGACAGACTGAGGACGGCCAATGGCCGTCCCTACGAAACAAATATCCATAAAACATGAAATTACAAATCAAATTTGCGTGATGTGTAAAATTGCCCCCTTGACATGGGCATAGCAATGTGATATAATAATAACGATCTATGAGAACTACCCTTTAATTCGATCCTGTGAGGTTGGCAAGGCGGTTGGCTTGATTGTAACTATAACCATAGCTATAAGTATAAGTGTACCCGTTTGCTGATGCAGGCGGGTATTTTTTGTTCTCCCGAAAGGAGCTGATCCCCCGTGGAGCAGAAGCGCATCATCATGGATGATAAAGCTATGAGCCGTGCTATTGCCCGTATTTCCTATGAGATCGTTGAGCGGAACAAAGGCACTGAGGATCTCGTCATTGTGGGAGTTTTTTCACGTGGCGTACCCATCGGCAAAAGGATAGCGGATAAGCTGTCTGAGCTGGAAAAGACCGATGTACCGTTCGGAACTCTCGATATAACCCTTTACAGGGACGACAGAACAGATACCGAACACGACGAACAGACCGATATCCCGTTCGATATCACAGATAAAAATGTAGTTGTGGTGGACGATGTGCTGTTCACAGGAAGAAGCGCCCGTGCCGCTCTTGATGCACTTATCAAGCGTGGCAGACCTAAAACTATACAGCTTGCAGTGCTGGTTGACCGTGGTCACAGGGAACTTCCGATCCGTCCCGATTATGTGGGAAAAAATATGCCTACCTCCCACAGCGAGGAGGTAAAAGTGTCCGTCACCGAGATCGACGGCTCGGACAGCGTGTCTATCTATTGAAAGCGAGGTCATTATGTCATCAATTCTTATCAAAAACATCCGTGCAGTGGATTCACAGCTTGACAAGGTAACAGATGTTCTTGTCAGGGATGGAAAAATCGCCGAAGTTGCAGAAAATATCACCGAAAGCGCCGATACAGTCATCGACGGCAAGGGACTTGTGCTCATGCCTTCACTGTTCGATATGCACGTTCATTTCCGTGACCCCGGTCTGGAGTACAAGGAGGATATCCTTACAGGCTGTTCTGCGGCTCTTGCAGGCGGTGTTACAGGAGTTCTTGCAATGCCGAACACCAAGCCGCCATGCGATTCGCCTGAGACTATCCGCTATATCATTGATAAAGCTGAGGGAACAGGTGTTGAGGTTTATCCTGTCGGATGCATTACCAACGGCATGAGCGGAAACGGACTCTGTGATTTCGATGCGCTTAAAGAAGCAGGATGCATTTGTATCTCCGATGACGGCAAGCCTGTTGAAAATGCCGAAATGATGAGAAAAGCACTGGAGCTTTCAAAGGATAACGGACTTCTTGTCGCTTCACATTGCGAGGATCTTAGCATAATCAGCGGCGGCATTATGAACAAGGGCGAAATATCCGAAAAACTGGGTGTCAAGGGCATGGACAGAGCATCCGAGGACTATATTACAGCCCGTGAGATGATACTTGCTTCAAGCGTTGATTCACGCATACATATCTGCCATGTTTCAACAAAGGGCTGTGCGGCAATGATAAGATTTGCCAAGTCTATGGGGGTTAAGGTGACCTGCGAGACTGCACCGCACTATTTCATGCTTACGGACAAACTTCTTGAAAAGAGGGATGCGGACTACCGAATGAATCCTCCGCTGAGAACTCCCGAAGATGTTGCGGCTATAAAGGAAGCGATCAAGGATGGTACTATCGACTGTATCATTACCGATCATGCGCCTCATGCCGCTAAGGAAAAGGCTGATTTTGAGACAGCGCCGAACGGTGTCGTTGGTCTGGAAACTTCTTTTGCGGCAACTCTCACCGCTCTCTATCATACAGGCGAACTGAGCCTTAACAGAGTGGTTCAGCTTATGAGCGAGAATCCACGAAAGATACTGGGACTTGATATCCCGACTATCAGCAAGGGAAGCACCGCTGACCTCATTATTGCGGATATTGACCGCAAGTGGACTGTCGAGCCTGAGAAACTCCATTCAAAGTCCCATAATACTGTATTCAAGGGCATGGAGCTGACAGGAAAGGTGCTGAAAACTATTTCAAAGGGAAATATAGTGTTCAGCATTGATGAATGATAAGTATACTATTAATAATATATAAATCGAAAGGTTGATGAAAATGTCATTTGACAGACTTATTGAAAGAATTATCGAACTGAAAAATCCTACCGTTGTAGGTCTTGACCCAAAGTTGGAATATGTTCCTGAGTTCATCCAGCGCCGTTACCTTGACAAGGACGGCTGGACACTCAAGGCTGCCGCAAAGGCAATATATGACTTCAATCAGGCTATTATCGACGAGATACACGATGTAGTCCCTGCTATCAAGCCGCAGGCCGCTTACTATGAAATGTATGGTCATTATGGAATCCGCACACTGGAAAAGACTATCCGCTATGCAAAGCTCAACGGTATGTTCGTTATGACTGACGGTAAGAGAAATGACATTGGCGCAACTATGGAAGCGTATTCCAACGCTCACCTCGGAATCACTAATGTAGGTGAAAACGAGATCGAGGCTTTCGGTGCAGACGCTCTTACTGTGAACGGCTACCTCGGCACAGACGGCATCGCTCCGCTTCTGAATGTATGCAAGGCTCGTGACAAGGGCATATTCGTTCTCGTTAAAACTTCAAACCCATCATCAGGCGAATTACAGGATATGAAGCTGGCTGACGGCAGAACTATCTATGAGTGCATGGGCGATATGTGCGAGAAGTGGGGAGAAGATACCCGTGGAAAGTTCGGCTACTCCGCAGTAGGAGCAGTTGT
>JAEDMD010000254.1 GCA_016303195.1 Oscillospiraceae bacterium
AAATGCCGCCTTCGGCGGTTTTATTATTTTTTAAAAGTAAATGCTGTTGCCCTGAATATTCATTGTCCTGACTTGACATTCACGAAATAATGTGATATCATGATAACATATCATAAAGGCTATGAACGAATAAAACCTTTGCTGAGCCTGATACAGAGAGTTCCCGTTTGGTGTGAGGGAATGACGGTGCAAGGGGAGCTACATTCGGGAGCTGTTGCGCTGAACTCTTTTGCAGTAAGGTGCAGTCGGGTATGCCCGTTACAGCTTAATGAGGGTGGGGGAAGCTCCGCCGAAACAGGGTGGTAACACGAGTAACTTCGTCCCTGATGTTCCTTTTCGGAATGTCAGGGGCTTTTTGATTTTCCTGTTTATAAAGGTTTTGGGTGAATGAATTGGGAGGACGGTATGAAAACATATACAATAATCGGAGGAGTAAACGGTGTTGGCAAGAGCAGTCTCACGGGAGTTCTTGCAGGCAAGAACGATGACCTTGGTGTTATTATAGATACCGACAAACTCAACGCAGAATATGGCGGTGACCGTATAAAGGGCGGAAAAAAAGCCATAGAACTTATGGATACCTGTCTTAAAAAAGGACTCAGCTTTACGCAGGAAACAACTCTTTCGGGAGTACGTACCCTTAAAACTATCCGTCGTGCAATTGATCTTGATTATCGTGTGAGACTTTATTACGTGGGAGTCAGTTCTTGTCAGGAAAGCCTCAGCCGTATCGAAAACCGAGTAAGAAAAGGCGGACATGATATACCTGCTGAGGACGTAAAGCGCCGTTTTGAGAAACGGTTTGATGACCTTATTGCGGTACTGCCTTATTGCAGTGATGCTGAATTCTGGGATAACGAGAATGGATTCGTTAAAGTCGGTGAATACCGTAACGGAACACTCACAATCTATGATGGTATCGCTCCGCAGTGGATGAAGGAGCTTAAAATCTCAATGGAAAATGTCTGAGTACAGATAGTACTTGAAAGGTTGTGATATAAATGAAAATGCCCGACGTTTTCATTCTTTATGGAGGGAACATTATATGAGAAAAGTCAGCAGTAAAAGCTGTTTCGTGCTTGCGGTCACATTTGCAGTCATGTCAGCCGTATGGTTTTTATCAGGTTCATTCGGTGCAGGTGTGGTTCAGGCGATAGTTGCGGCTTGTGAGCTTGTTCTCGGTATCTACTACTATCATAAAGAAAAAAATGATGGTTGATGCTTATGAATAACCGCAAAAGAGATATATTGTATATGTTCATCGCTACTGTTCCGCTATCGGCGGTGCTTGCGGCAATACTCATAATATGCGAGCAGGGCGCAAAGCTGTACATGGCTCTGCTTCCACAGCTTGGAATGTGCGGTATTATTGGAATAATGCTGATGCAGGAAAAATATATCGAAAAGCAGAATGAGATATACAGGAACAGGCTTGATGCCGAGATGCGTCAACAGGTGCTTGAAAATTATGAAAGCGACGGATACCGCAATATAAACGCAGACAATATGTCCGATGACCTGAAAATGATATTCCGCAGAAGTATCGCACCTTTTTTCTTCATTTACGGTATTGGTGCATCACTTCTGCTAATGTTTCTGATATACCTTGTATCATCACTCAGCGCACGAAAGGATATTATGACTGTCTTCACAATAGGTGGAACGGCAATAGTGGCGTTCGGCTGTTTTGCTCTGGGAATTTATCAGTTCACGGGAGGGACAGTGTCATATTTCCTTAATAAGGAAAAGACGAACCTTGATATGATAGAGCGCTCATATATGGGCGGAAGTATGATATGCGGATGGCTCAGCGGTATAAATATCGGCATAGACCACTGCGTTATATATGACAGTACGTCTGTCAGTACAGTGAAAAATGAAGATATCCTTCATGTGAATATAAATAAACGCATCACAAAAAAGCGTGACCGCTCAGGCTTTGTGGTCAAGGATAAAAAGGATATTTCCGCACAGTTGGTCATGCGGAACAAAGATAACACTTATAATATCAATGTGACCGAATTACAATTGGAATTCCTCTGCGACGAATTTATGCGCCGTGGAATAAAGATAATCAAAAATTATTAAAGAGGAGAATAAATAATGACTACATTTGAAGAACTTAAAAGACGAGGACTTCTCGCACAGCTTACAGATGAAAAGGAGATCGAGGAGCTTGTAAATGCAGGAAAGGCTACTTTCTACATCGGTTTTGACCCGACAGCAGATTCACTCCACGTAGGCCACTTCATGGCTCTCTGCCTTATGAAGCGCCTCCAGATGGCAGGCAACAAGCCTATCGTCCTCATCGGAGGCGGTACTGCTATGATCGGCGACCCGTCAGGCAAGACAGATATGCGTAAGATGATGACTCCTGAGACCATCCAGCACAATGTTGACTGCTTCAAGAAGCAGATGAGCAGATTCATCGACTTCTCCGAGGACAAGGCTATCATCGTAAACAACGCTGACTGGCTCATGAAGCTGAATTACATCGAGCTTCTCCGTGACGTAGGCGCTCATTTCAGCGTAAACCGTATGCTCTCACATGAATGCTACAAGCAGAGAATGGAGAGAGGTCTTACATTCCTTGAATTCAACTACATGATAATGCAGAGCTACGACTTCCTTGAGCTTTTCCAGAAGTACGGCTGTAATATGCAGTTCGGCGGTGATGACCAGTGGGCAAATATGCTTGGCGGTACTGAACTTATCAGAAGAAAGCTGGGCAAGGACGCTTACGCTATGACGATCACTCTCCTCCTCAACAGCGAGGGCAAGAAGATGGGCAAGACCGAAAAGG
>JAEDMD010000255.1 GCA_016303195.1 Oscillospiraceae bacterium
AAGAAGCATCTCAGAGAATCCCTTATCTGCCAGAAATGCCGTACATAAGCTCAGCGCAATGACTGCCGCCACAGGAACAGCTGCAAATACCGGCTTTGTGTATTTATTCTTTGATGCCGCTGAAAGAATCCTGCGTCCGAGATCTGATGCCGAAAATGCACACACTGCCAGAATCACCGCATACGACCTTATGAAATACCATGACTGCGAATCCGCAAATCCTCCTGCACCAAGCATTGAAGCAATGTATTTCAGAGACAGTCCGACACTTCCGCATGACATGAATGCCGCAAATATGGCCGCAACCACAAATGTATATATCCTGCCTGTTATTTTAAGAGTATTTCTGTTTCTGAATCTGTTTTCCGCAAGGATGACTGTTCCGAGGAAAATTCCGCCGACAATGCCGTTGATGTTGAAATTGTACCAGAACCCAAGAAGTGCCCATGCAAGGAGAAATGCACCTATTTTTGCGGCTTTGCTTTTTCCCTGCACCCTGAGCGGCTTTGAAATATAACGTTTGAACCAAAGCACCGCATGAGTGTTCCAGCGTTCAGCAAAAAGCCTTACTCTTGTGCTGAAAACGGGATAATTGAAGCATTTCGGGAAAACGATGCCGAAGCATCTTGCCACGCCTGCGCCCATGTCTGCAAATCCCGAAAGCTCGAAGTACAGACACAGCAAATATGCCGCCGCTCCTATCCACGCAGTTACAAGCGGCATCCTATGGCTCTCGGTGCATTTTACTGCGGTATACAGCGTAAAAAGAGTGTCCGCCGCAAGGACTTTTTTCGCAAGCCCCTTTATGAATATCAGCAGACCTGTACCGATATCCTCCAAACCTTTAGATTCACCTTTCATCATTTTGCGGAACGTTCTGTAACGCATGACAGGGCCGATGATGAGCCTCGGAAAGAACATGATATACAGCGCAAACCGCAGAATATTCTTTTCTGCCTTTTCTTTGCCCTTGTACAAATCTATCAGAGTACCGATGGCAGACAGCGCATAAAGCGAGATACCCAGCGGAAAGAATCCCTCAGGCGCTCGTATCATTCCCGAAAACCAGTTCATGTAAGGCGCACGGAAACCGAATATCACAGTAATATCAATGACAACCGTTGAAACCAGTGCCACTTCCGCAATGCTTTTCTGTTCCCTGAGAAATTCCGTTATCCTGCTCATAGTGAAATTGAGCAAGGTGAAGATCAGCATGAATATGAGCATATAAATGCTGTTTGCAGCGCAATAGAGCATACTCAGCACAAGAAGAACGGCTTCACGGTATTTTTTCGGAACTGCGTAAAAAGCTATCAGCGAAACGGGAAGAAAAATGTAAATGAACAGCAGACTGCTATATGCCATGCTCGTCCTCCTTCACCTTTTCCACAGCATCCGCCAGTTCATCGCTGTTCATCATAGTACAGAGAACTTCAAGCAGTGATGATGCAGACAGAAGTCTCGGAAGTCCGAGGCTAAGCTGTAATTTTTCCCTCAGTTCTCGGCTGTTCTGTCCGCCGCTGAGACCAAGTTCGTATAAAGTTAGCCTTGTGATATCGGAGTTTTTTTCACGATGTGACGCTGTCACACCTGCTTTTCTGAAGGCTTCAAGGAGAATTTTCGGGTCAATGCCCTCAACTCCCAGTTTGCCCTCCGCCGATGGCTTTACCTTGCGCTTTTCCTTGCCGAAAACATCAGGGATGTAAACATTTCTCACCTTGCCATCGCCGACAGCGCCCTTGATATAGCCACGTATCTTCCGTCCTGCGCTGTCTGAATCGGTCAGGATTATTATTCCCGTTTTTCTTGCATAATACCGTATAAGCTCCAGTTTTTCGGCATCTTTGAAAATGCCGAATCCGTTTGTAACGATTATTACAGCATCCACCACCGATGAGAGCTTTATCTTGTCGTATTTTCCTTCAACGATTATCGCTTCGTCTATCTTTATCATTTGCCCCTCCGCCGCTCATCAGTCATGAGCATTTTCGTCACCATCTGTTCAAGGATTATTTTCTCGTTGCCGTTTGAGGAATTCAGCTTCATATTGGTATCCCTCAATATTTTCACGCATTTCCGCAGACGCTCCGTTGTCATTCCGCCGCTTCTGTATAATTTGTCAATGGCAAATCCACGGGCATAATAGGCAAAATCCTGCTTCACGGCATCGGAAGATACATGACTTCTCCTTGCACATTGTACACGGTACATATCAAGAAATGTTGATGTAATAGCGCCCATAGCAAATATTCTGTTGTTCTTGTCAGCCATTATCTCATCAAGGGCATCAAAAGCAGCTTTTTCATTGCCTGCCATGACCGCATCCGCAAGATTATAGACCGTAACTCCGCTTTCATGATGCACCATATCGTGTACCAATTCAGAAGTTATCTCACTGCTTCCTGCATATGAACACAGCTTGTCGATCTCATTCCTGACAGTAAGCATATCGCATTTGCATATCTCTGCAATTTCCTGAGCCGCCTGTATAGAGATAAATCCGCCTCTTGCCGAGACAGCCGCCGCAATATCCTTCGCCATGTCCTGAGCGGTCTTGACGGTACACTCCACAACAGTTCCGTGCTTAGCCGCAAAATCCGCCAGTTTCTTGTTCTTGTCCTTGATTACGTTCTTATTCGCCTTGTAATCACGCTTCACCGCAACTTCAAAGCCTGTGACATTGAAGATAACAACGGTCTGAGGCGGTATTTCTTTGATGGCATCCAGCAATTTCCTGTTCAGGTCTTCAGCCTTGTATCCTGCCATCGGCTCACGGGGACGCTCACAGTTGTA
>JAEDMD010000256.1 GCA_016303195.1 Oscillospiraceae bacterium
ACACTCGCTCTCGAACCCACATATAAGTATATCATCTTACAGGACGTTTCACAGTGGGGCGGCGGAATGGTCATCGAGGACGGAATGTTCCTTGCCTGCGACGGAAGCGTAGACCATAAGGTCATCCCAAGAAGCAACATTTCATCAGCACTTCTCGGCGGCGAGGGCTTATTCAACCTCTGTCTCGCAGGAAAGGGTGTTGCCGCACTGGAAAGCAATGTTCCTATGGCTGAACTTGTTGAGATCGAACTTAATAATGAAACTCTCAAGATAGACGGCTCTTTGGCACTCTGCTGGTCAGCAGGTCTTGACTTCACAGTTGAAAAGACCACAAGCAGTCTCATCGGTTCTGTTGCCAGCGGTGAAGGCTTCGTAAATGTTTACAGAGGTACAGGTAAAGTCCTCATGTGTCCTGTTGCCGCTACAAAGAACTACTTCGGCGCAACAGCAGTACTCAACGCTAAGCCATAAGCTGTGTGCTTAAAATAAATGAGATGATCCAATAACAAAACTCCCGATCAATTCGGGAGTTTTAAGTTTGTCAGAAAAGTTATATTTCATTGTAGGGACGGCCATTGGCCGTCCTCCTGACATTCTGTGTAGATTAAACATGAGAACTATTGCAAAATGAAGCAGAATATGATATGATATTATTGCATTAAAATTGCTCCGCCAGCTAAACATTGTTCAGGAGGAGCAATAGTATAAGGAGTTGAACTTTTTTGGATTCTATCGAATATAAATGCCCCAATTGTAACGCCGATCTGAAATTTGATCCTGTCACCCAGAAACTCACCTGTGAATTCTGTGACAGCGCATTTACGGTCGATGAGATCAAACAGATCTGCTCTGCGGCTGAAAACAGCATCCCTCCCGAAACAGCCGCCGCTCAGCAGGAATTCAGCGAGCATACGAACCTCTATCACTGCAAAAGCTGTGGCGCTGAAATAATCGCTGACGATCAGCAGACTGCTACATTCTGCTATTACTGCCATAATCCCGTTATCCTCGCAGGCAAAATGTCAGGCGAATTCAAGCCTTCAAAGATAATCGGATTCAAGATCGACCGCAGTCTCGCTGAGACTACGTTCAAGAACTGGATAAAGACAAAGCGATTTGTTCCGAGCGACTTCAAGTCACAGCAGCAGATCGAAAAAATAACAGGTCTTTATGTTCCTTTCTGGCTGGCAGACTGCAATATTGATATCGACTATACCGCCGAGGGCAGACAGTCCCGAAGCTGGACTTCAGGCGATTACCGCTATACTGAGACTAAAGTCTATTCCCTCATCCGTCAGGGCGATGTTGTTATGAAAGGCATCCCTGCCGACGGCGAAAGCAAAATAGAAGACGCTCTCATGGAAGCTATCGAACCTTACGATTACAGCGAGCTGAAAGATTTCTCAATGTCGTACCTCAGCGGATTTTTTGCCGATAAATACGATGTTGACAAAACGGTTGTCTTTCCGAGGATCAAGGAAAGAGCAATAGATGCCTGCAATAAGATCATTGCTGATTCAGTAAAGAATTATTCGGTCACACCACGAAACAAAGATATCCGCTTCATGAGTACAAACTGGCATTATATGCTTCTCCCTGTATGGTTCATGTCGTATAATTACAAGGGAAAAGTCTATGAATTTGCGCTCAATGGTCAGACAGGCAAGCTGGCAGGCGCTGCACCTCTCAGCAAGGGCAAGCTGGCGGCATTCTCCGCATCAATCGGTCTTATCGCATCCGTTATCATATCTCTGATGGGAGGCTTTCTGACATGATAAAAAGAATAGCTTCATTTATATCCGCCATTGTGCTTTGCATACTCATACTTCCGCTTGAACTTCCCGAAGCAAATGCGGAAATGCTTACAGGATATCCGAGAGAATCCGCACTTATCGACGAGGCAGGCATATACGAAAATGACACTGCCACTTTTGAAGAACTTGATTCACTGATAAAAGCCAAAGCCGATGAACTCGGTATGAATCTTATCGTATTCCTCGCAGGCACAAAGCGCTCTGACGATGCAACGATAGTATTTGCCGACGACTCATATGACGAGATATTCGGCGAGAATACCAACGGTATTTTCTACTATATGGACACCTCAGGCGGATACGGACTTTATGACGTATTGTCCACATCGGGAACTGCTGTATTTAATTACGGAAAACATAAATATGACATCCTTGATGCTGTTGCCGCCTATCTCCCTGCATCGGGCGAACCTGTCTATGAAAGCGACATAACTTACGCTGTCAAATATTACCTTGATGTTCTTGACAGGTACAAGAACGATAAGACAGGTTTTTTTGATTATGACTATGACAACAATTCCGATACATACGCATATTATCAGAACGGCAAATACACCGTATCAAAGCACAAACCGTGGTTCATGTATCTGGAAAATTTCCTGCACTCAATAGGTATCGGCACTATAATAGCTGTCATCATATATTTTGTAAATAAGAGAGCCTATACATTCAAGGTATCTGCTGATCCGAAGATCTATGTGGCAAACAAGCAAACAGTATTCAGGATCAAAAATGATATATTCCTCAGAACCGATACAAGCCGTTCCAGAATATCATCCTCATCATCAAGCAGCAGAAGCCACAGCAGTCACCATAGCAGCAGCCATCATTCCCACAGCGGCCACCACAGCAGCGGCGGACGACATAGATAAAAACTCCCCGATAAGCGGGAACTCATACAACGACTTTATACGTATCTATCGGGGGAAAACCTTTCTGAGGAAAGGTTCTTCCCCCGTCCCCCCTTTCCAAAG
>JAEDMD010000257.1 GCA_016303195.1 Oscillospiraceae bacterium
CAAGCGCAGCGATGCTTTACGGACGTTTCTCAATAACTATGCCTTACCACAAAAAGTAAATGCTATTGCCGTGTTCAGGGCACACAGGATTCAATTTTGTTGATCAGAAATTTTTATTTGTAATATTACAAATTATTTTGAAAATTGGATTCTGTGTTTATAGTTCAAAGAAATCAAGGACGGCCAATGGCCGTCCCTACAATTTCAAATCCGTACCCGTCATGGTATACAACAATTATAATTTATTCTTTATTCAATATTCATTTATCAAGGTTACAATCAAATTAAAGTGGGATAGTATACAGGGGGAGGCGAAAAAATAAGCGGATAACTCTGAAAAGAGCATCCGCTTTATACTACTGTTCTGTAAAATCTTATATCAAAAACTGCGCCATTCGGCTCGCTGTTTGATGCTTTCAGACTTCCGTTCTGCGATGTTATGACATTCTTTGCAAATGCCAGACCTATGCCGAATCCGTTTTTGGTATACTCCGATGAGCGATAGAAACGTTTGAAAATATGCGGCAGTTCGCTTTCGGGTATTCCCTCGCCCGTGTCCGAAATGGTAATATTCGTTGAGATATTGTTTCCCTCCGCTCTGATCGTGACATTTCCGCCTTCGGGAGTATGCTCTATCGCATTTTTCAGCAGATTGACCAGCGCTTCCGATGTATAGCGTATATCACCGATAAAAGACGGCTCACCGCTTATGATGGTTTTAAGTTCCACTCCTTTAAGCTCAGCAGTTACGGAAACTGCATCTGCTGAATGCTTTATCAGTTCACGGCATGAAACGCTGTCCTCCGCAAATTTTATCGCATCCGCCTCTATTCTCGACAAACTGAGCATCGTCTCGATGAGCCATTTCATGCGGTCAAGAAGTTCGCAAAGCTCCCATATGTACTCCGTCCGCTGTTCTTTTGATATCTGAGGATCACGCATAAGTCCGAGTATCATCATCACCGAAGTCAGCGGAGTTCTGAGTTGATGGGAAATATCCTCAAGCGCCTCCTTTGCAAACTTCTTTTCCTCCGCAAGTGCGGAATTCTGTTCACGCAGACGGATGGTCATTTTGTGTATCTCCGCTGAGAGGATACTCAGTTCTCCCTCTTTGTATTCGTCAAATGAAATAAGATCGTCATTCCGCAGTATTCGGTCAATATCGTCACAAAGCTCTATTATCGTGTCATGCCTTTTGCTGAGAAGTTTCTGGTATATCCCCAACAGCAGAAGCGAAAAGATCAGAACTGTCACTGCACACGGGATGCTGAATTTCAGACATACTGCCACCGCCGCCGCTGTCAGGAGAAAATGATATAAACGTATATTATTGTCGGTCATCCGTCCACCGCCTTATAGCCCAGTCCTCTGACAGTGATTATCAGATGCGGGTCATGAGGATCATCCTCAATACGTTCACGCAAGCGCCTTATATAAACGCTGAGCGTGTTGTCGGATACAAATTCCTTAGTCAGTGACCAGAGTTCCTCCGCAAGCCTGTCACGGGAAAGAAGCTGATTCTTATTTGAGAAGAATACCAGCAGAAGCCTGTATTCCAATGCTGACAGCACTATTTCAGTGCCGTTTTTGAGAACGATGCCCTTTGCTGAATCTATTACCACGTTTCCGCATTGAAGAAGCGGCGATGTTCGCTGACAGCGGCGCATGACATTTTTCATACGTGCAAGAAGTTCACGTGTTCCGAAAGGCTTTCCGATGTAATCATCCGCTCCGATCTCAAATCCTGCAACTGTACAGGCTTCATCGGCGGATGCTGTAATGAATATCACAGGTGTATCGGAGATCGCCTTTATTGCGGCGCAGACTGAATATCCGCTTCCGTCTTTCAGCGAAATATCAAGCAAAACGCAGTCGAATACATTTTCGTTGAAGATACGCATACCGTCGGACTGACCGCTTGCATATGAAACTGTATATCCCTCGGAATTTAGAAAGCGCATGAGCAGACCTGCCAAATCTCTGTCATCCTCTACAAGTAAAATTTTAGGCATTGCTGTCACCTCCGAATCAATTATAGCATAAATTAGGGGCAAAGGCAATATATTGCTCAGGTTGTTCCTTTATTTTAAAAAATCCAGTATAGTATCTGCAACCTCCTGCGGTTTCTGAGCGTAGAAAATTGCGTGTTCGCCTGCGATAGACTTGCATCTGCAATTTCCCACACGCTCCATGAACGGCTGTATCGTATTCAGATAATAGTCCTGACACTCACGATATGAACCTCTCCATTCATCCCTTGCAAGTTTAACAGGGTCATTTTCAAACTCTTTTCCTGCCGCTTCATAATCGGCTTTCATGAATTCATAATACTCTCTGATATCCTCCTCGGATGTGAATTCAGTAGAAATGAACAGCTTCGGGATATCCGTAGGTTCAAGCATTTCCCTTATTTTCTCATCCTCCTGCTTCATGAGCAGACACTCCGATGCATAGGCGAATGTACCGATATCATATAACTCCTCCTTGCCAAGTGTCATTGTCATGAGTTTTACATCCTCCTCGCTGAATACCGCAGTACCGATCGGATCGTCGGACTTCCTGCCTGAAAGCCTGTCAAGACCGAATAAATGCCTTACCGCATTTCTGTGGTATTCCGAAACTGCCGAAGGTATCTCCGATTCATACATCATCCAGTGTTCGTTTTTCGGTGGGATATAGCTGTCAAGATAAACAACGGACTCCACTTCATCGGGATATTTTATCTCCCAGTAAGTCGCATACATACCGCCGTAGGAATGTGCCATCAGCACATACGG
>JAEDMD010000027.1 GCA_016303195.1 Oscillospiraceae bacterium
AGGGGACGCCCTGCACGAGAGGGCGTCCCCTTAATAAAATATGACTTTTTTGACAAGCTGAAAGACCGCCTTTGGCGGTCTTTGTAAATATTTCTCACTGATCTGCATTTATGTGATTTACTTCCATGATGACATATTCGCTTTTTGCGCCTGTCTTGAATGGGATAGCCCAGCCTGAAATGCCTGATGTTACGATAAAGCCTGTGCCGTTATATTCCTCAGCGCCGTAAAATGCATCGTTGGCACGGAGAAGCAGTCCGATATAGCCCGCAGGCCAGATGTGACCGCCGTGAGTGTGTCCCGAAAATACAAGGTCGATATTCGCTTCTGATTCATTTTTGTAATCGTTAGGCTGATGGTCAAGAACGATGGTATATTTTGATTCGTCAAGCCTGTTCATCAGTTCGGAAATCTCCATTCTGCTTTCGTCGGACTTGTCTTTTCTGCCAACGATGTAGAAGCTGTCATTGACCAGTACAGCCTCATCTTTGAGAACGGTGATATTGTTCTTTTTCAGTTCGGAAATAAGTTCGGCATATGTAAAATCACGTCCGCTCTGATAATAGCCTTTGTCATGGTTGCCGTCGATGTAATATACACCATAGGTGGACTTCATTTCGCCAAGTGCCTGACAAGCTCTTAACATATCCTCACGGCATGAGTCATCGTCAACGAAATCGCCTGCAAGCACAACTATATCAGGATCTTCTGCTTCCATTTTCTTCACCTCAGCGGCAAATTCCTCGCCGTCGAGGGTGATTCCGAGGTGAGAATCGGCGAATCCGCAAATGCGTATCTTATCCGCACCGATGTCTTTTGCAGTTTGCAGGTCGTACTGAGTGCGGTAGACGGTGTGAGCAAAGTGCCAGCCTGACAGCAGGTAGAAGAAAGTTGAGGCGATTGCGAGAACTCCCTCTATATTGCGCTTTCGCTCCTCCTTGTAGCTTCTTCTGAGGTGACCGATGATGATGTCGAAAATTATCCAGAAGAATATCAGGTGCAGGATGATGACCATAGCCGACCACACGTTTATCAGCAGGGCAGACAGTGCGAAAACGGCAATAACAGGAATTACCGAAACTGCCCATGACAGGGCTTTTTTCTTTTCAGCCAGTTTTTCGATGAAAGAGAATCGGTGAAAACGGGTGACGAGATAGAATCCGCCGCCCAGCGAAGCCAGTACCACAACGGCGAACAGTATTAACCAGAAAGACATAGAATTACCTCACGTTTTTTCTTCTATTATACCCTTTTTGGCGCTTTCTGTCAACCGTCGCTGTTTAATGCTCCACGGCAACAGCATTTACATTTAAAAAATATAAAAAAGCGCCGCAGGCGCACGTTCTGGGGTCAAGGGTGACTCCCCACAGTGTGGGGAGATGTCAGCGTAGCTGACAGAGGGGACGGGCTCCCGTTGGGAGATGTTATCTCCCTTGCAGGGGGTGAATGAGGGGGACAGAGTCCCCCTGACAAAGTAGTAAAGCAAGCGCAGCAATGCTTTACGGACGTTTCACAAGAAATTTGCCTTGCCACAAAAAGTAAATGCTGATGCCGTATATTCTCGATTCATTAATAGTTATGTGAGGCTTAGTGCCAGATACAGAATTATCTCGGTGATTATCGGGAATACCAGATATGTTACCTGAGTGTGAGAGCTGTATTTTTCGATGTCTCTGCCTTTTTCATTGGCAAGATATAGTATCATAGCCAATATAAGCGCTGTTATTGCACGTAATGCGAAAAATACCACAACAGGATTCAGGAATACTATGAACATCAGAAAGCCTCTCGCCATGCCTTCCAAAAGTGATACACAAGTTCCGAAAAATCCGTCTCCCGATCTGTCAGGCGGTGCTGATGCGGAATATAATATTACTGCTGAGGAAAAGTAAACAGCCAGATATATGAAGCCGTGCCATGCCTTTTTGCTTATCCAGTCCCATAATTCAGTCATTCCGCTCACCCTTTCTTTATTGATATGAATGTTTGATGGAGTATACAATATCCGTTATTTCAATGGCGGCTGATATCACAATAGCCACAAGCGATACAGGAAATGTGCCCAGTGCATATATAACTCCCAGAGGCAATGCCAGTATCATGAACAAGTCAATCAGGAAAATGCCTGAATGAAGCCCTGTAATAAGTACCAGTGAGAAGCCGAGGAAGAAGATAAGGAGTATTATCTCTATGATCTTTGATATGATTTTCAGTGTTTTCAGCCATTGCGGTCTTTCATATGTCGCAGGCTTTCTGTATTTACAGAAGAATTTATTCAACATCTCGGATAATGTCTCTTTCATAATATCAGCTCCTTTGTGATGTGTTTTTATTGTAACTATATTCTATCATGTCAGCTTTGAAATTATAAGATGTGTACTGTCACTATCTGAGTGACAAATGTAATGCGTGAAGGAATTGAGAATGTAGGGGAGTATTCCGTGAGCCCTTTTTTGTGTTATTGTATGTTTTGTGCATAAGCAAAACAAATCACTTGTTGCATTTGTGCATTTATACAAAGTGAAAATTATTTTTTCCAATATTCAACGGGTTTGCGTTGAAAATATGTCCTTTTCCGCCCCCTTATGAACGGACGCTGAAAAAGCCGTTCGGAAAGGAGGTTTTTTATTATGTCTGACAGAGCAAACAAAGCCCGACGGGATGCGTTCTGCTGTTGGTATGTGATGCTCGGCAATGCCGCCGAAGCTGCCGAAAAAGCAGGTTTCCCGAAAGAGAATGCACTAAGCGAGGCTGTGAAATGTCTCAGGTCGCAGGAATGTCGCAAGACCATCTCGTCTCTGAGGGAACTTCTCTCGGACAGCGGTAATGTTGCCGCAGGTCTGAAAAGGCTTGCTTTCGGAAAATGCACCGATGCTGTGTATCTGGTGTTCGCCGATGAACTGCCGCCGCCTTCGGTCATTGAGGGACTTGACCTGTTCAATGTTTCCGAGATAAAACGTGTCAAGGGCGGCGGTGTTGAAGTCAAGCTGTTCGACAGGCTGAAGGCACTGGAAAAGCTGTTCGAGCTGGAAAATTCCTGTTCTGACCATGACAAAGCCGCTGACCTTATAAGGGCGCTGACAGAGAATACGGTTGAGGAGGGAGAATGTGATGAGGATAAGCAGTCTTTCAGCTAAACAAAAGCTGACAATGAACTGGTGGAGCGATACGCATTACAAGGATCATGACGCTATCATATGTGACGGCGCTGTAAGAAGCGGCAAAACTCTTTCAATGTCGCTGGGATTCGTGCTGTGGGCTTCATACAGCTTCAACGGCGGCTCGTTTGCCATATGCGGCAAGACTGTCACTTCTCTCCGCAGAAATGTCATTACTCCGCTTCTTCCGATCCTCAGAAGCTACGGTTTCATCTGCATTGAAAAGGTCAGCAGAAGCTATATTGACCTGACCTTTCTCGGCAACACAAACCGCTTTTATCTTTTCGGCGGTAAGGATGAGGGTTCGGCTTCGCTGATACAGGGAATGACTCTTTCGGGAGTATTCCTCGATGAAGCGGCGCTCATGCCTCGTTCATTCGTTGAGCAGGCACTTGCAAGATGTTCTGTCAGCGGCTCGAAAATGTGGTTCAACTGCAATCCCGACAATCCTGCTCACTGGTTCTACAATGAGTGGATAAAGAAGGCGAAAGAGAAACACGCTCTTTATGTTCACTTCACAATGGACGATAACCCTTCGCTGTCGGAATCGCTGAAAGAACGTTACAAAAGGCTGTATTCGGGAACATTCTATGAGCGCTTCGTGCTTGGAAAATGGACTGCTTCACAAGGCGTCGTCTATCCCATGTTCAGCGAGAAAAAGCACGTTTACAGCGGAGATGTGCAGTGCGAAAAATACGTCATATCCTGTGACTACGGCACTGTTAATCCATCCTCATTCGGCTTGTGGGGACTGAGTAACGGAGTGTGGTACAGACTTAAAGAGTACTACTATTCTTCAAAGCGAGAGGGTATTTCACGTACAGACGAGGAGCATTACACCGCTCTTGAACAACTGGCAGGTGACAGGGATATCTCAAAGATAATCGTTGACCCGTCTGCCGCCAGCTTTATAGAGTGTATCCGCAGGCACGGAAGATTCAGAGTGGTAAAGGCTGAAAATGATGTTATTTCGGGAATAAGAAACGTGAGTACCGCCCTCGGCGAGAACAGGCTCAGATTCCATGAGTCATGCAGGGACATCATTCGTGAGTTCCATCTTTACAGCTGGAACGAAAAATCAGGCACGGACGTTCCCATAAAGGAGAATGACCATGCTATGGATGATATGCGCTACTTTGTGGCGGATATCATGAAGGACAGGGGAGAGGATGAATTCTTCGCCCTGTCGGTATCAAGATGAAAGGAGGTCAGAATTTGCTATTCGGAAAAAAGAAAAAGGAAACTGCCGTAACTCCTCAGCTTGTGTCTGCTCAGCGCTCTCCGACGGGGAATATGGTTCTTCCTGCGGCTGTTGAGCCTTATGAAAAGGAACTGTATGACAGGCTCAGAGCCGCTGTTCCCATCATTGATGCGGCTATCATGAAGATAATCCGTCTTACAGGCGGTTTCAGAGTGATATGCTCCGATGAGACGTATCAGGACAGTCTTGACAGCTTCCTTGAAAATGTTCCTGTCGGGATATCGGGATGCTCTGTCGGTACTTTCGTGGACAATTTCCTTGACAGTATGCTCACTTACGGAAGCGCCGCAGGCGAGATAGCATCAGACCCCGACAGTCGGCGTATCGCAGGACTGTGGATAGGCGATATCTCAAAGATACGCATTTCCGTCGGTAAAGACCCGTTTGCAAGACGGTATGATATGATACTTCCCGATGGCAGTGTAAGGGCTGTTGAGCATCCCGAAAATATTCTTTATGCATCGCTGACAGGAGGGAAGTCGCTTCTTCGGGGACTGCCTGCGCTTAGCAGTATCCTGCTGAGGATATATGAATGTATCGGTCAGAATTTTGACAGAGCAGGAAATGTCAGGTATGCGGTGACTTATAAGCCCTCAGGCGATCAGGGGGATATGGTCTATACCCGTGAAAGAGCAAAGCAGATAGCCCGTGAATGGGCGGACGGTATGAATTCCGCTAAGTACGGACAGGTAAAGGACTTTGTTGCAGTCGGAGATGTTGACATAAAGGTCATAGGTGCTGATAATCAGCTTTTCGATACAAATGTACCTGTGCGTCAGCTTCTTGAACAGCTTGTGGCAAAGCTGTCTATACCGCCTTTCCTGCTCGGTCTGAGCTGGAGCAGTACGGAGAGAATGTCCGCTCAGCAGGCGGATATCCTCACTTCGGAGCTGGAATATTACCGCAGACTGCTCACACCTGTTATCTGCGAAATAGGCAATTCCTACCTTTGCTCTGTGGGCAGTGAGGCTGTGTGCAGAGTGGAATGGGATAACATCAATTTACAGGACGAATCAGCTCTTGCAGATGCAAGACTGAAAAATGCTCAGGCTCTTGAAATAGAGCTTAGAAATCAAAGATCAATAACTGAATAACGGAGGTAAATCTATGTATAACGATATCAGACTTGAAAAAGGTATGTACGATCTCAGCGGTAAGTCTTTCACTGCTGCTCTTGAGGAGCTTGACCCATCTTCTGCATATGCAGGAACTCCCCTTGAAAAGCTGGATGCTTTCGAGAGACAGCTCAAGCGCTTCAATATCCGTGTAAGCGGTCAGGACTGCGACCGTGTTGAGAAGTTCTTCTCATCAACCGAGAGTGCGGTGCTGTTCCCTGAATTCGTCACAAGAAGTATCAGAAAGGGCTTCGATGATATGGTTCTTTCAACTGTATGCGCCGCCAAGACTGTGAACTATTCAAGCCAGTATCTCGGCTGTGTCCTTGACGATACCGCAAACTATTCGCCGTCAGATCAGGCTGACACACTCCCGACAGCGACCGTGACCGAGGCTTCAACTCCCGTTACTCTCGCAAAGTACGGCAGACTTATCAATGCTTCATATGAGGCTGTACGTCAGCAGAGACTTGATGTGTTCGGTGTAATGCTCAGAAGTATTGGTGTAAAGCTGGCTGTTGCAGTTATCAAAAACGCTTTCTCTGTACTGAAAACAGGTGCAGTTCCTATCACATCGCCTGAGCTTACTTATGCAAAGCTGGCTGAACTCTACGGCGCTTTCGACAGTTTCGACATGACAACTGTTATCGCTCCGCCTGCACTTGCCGCAAAGATAGCCGCAATGGAGCAGGTTGCGGAAAGCTGTACAATGACCGAGGGCAGAATGATACTCCCGTTCGGTGCGGAGCTTATCAAGACTGCCGCCGCTGACGAGAATACCATTATCGGTATCGACCGCAGATTCGCTCTTGAATTCATTACAAGTACCGATCTTGTGATGGAGACGGATAAGCTCATTTCCTGTCAGCTCGATCAGATCACCGTTTCGATCACCTGCGGTTTCAGAAAGATAACTCCCGATGCGGTAAAGGTGCTTACTATCGGAAGCTGATTTTATAGTGATTATTTTTAGCCGTTAGCTGTTAGCCATTAGCTGTTAGCCGTCGGGCGCACGATAGCTAATGGCTCACGGCTTTTATCAACTGCTTACTCAAAAAGGAGGTAAGAAAATGACAAAGGAAATACTCGAACAGATAAACCGATTCACCCGCAGACCTTTGACTGAGGATGAGGTATACACATTCTCGGTCATCCTCTGCGATAACGATATCGACCGTGATATGGAGCGTTTTTCCGATGATGCTCTCGAAACTCTGAAAAACAGCTTCATCGGCAGAACAGGGATATCCGACCATAATGCCGCTGCCGCAAATCAGAATGCACGTATCTTCGATGCCGAGGTAGTATCGGACAGCGAAAGGACTACCGTTGACGGCCGACCTTACAAATTCCTTAAAGGCAAGGCTTACATGGTACGCACCGATGACAACAAAAACCTCATTGCCGAGATAGACGGCGGAATTAAAAAGGAAGTCAGCATTTCCTGTTCGGCGGCTAAGAGGATATGTTCCGTTTGCGGCTGTGAACGCAGTTCAGGCGGATGCGCTCATGAAAAGGGCAGAAGCTATAACGGAAAGCTGTGTCATACCATTCTTGACGATATCACCGATGCCTATGAATGGAGCTTTGTTGCTGTTCCTGCTCAGGTAAATGCAGGTGTCACAAAGCGATTCACCGAGGGCGAAAGAGTTTACAGCAATGCTGTAAGGGAAATGAATGATGCCGATGACGGGATGCGCCGTGATATCCGCAGACTTGCGTTCTTTGCAGGCGGCAGGGATATGGCGGATATGGCTTCGCTTTCGGCTAAGAATATGAACACCGAACAGCTTGTCAGCTATAAGCGTTCACTTGAAGAACGCTGTAAGGGAGGTGTGCGTTTACAGCTTGCACCCGATGAAAAGTCTGACAGTGTTGACGGATTTATCATGTGAAAGGAGGATATCTATGGAGATGCGAACTGTAAAACTGCTGTTCCGCTTGTTTTCCGGTGTCGATACCGAGACTGAAACGGAATATGTCCCCATTGTGGAAATGGCAGTTACGGAGGTCGAAAAAATGTTAAAGGAGGGTGCTGACAGGAGTGATATTCGCCTTTGCTATATCAGTGCCGCTCTTGCAAATTATCGTTACCGACAGATAATCTGCGGTCAGGACAGGACGGAAGTGACATATGCAGGAAAAATGTCACGTGCCGAGCATGATATTTCCCTTGAATATGCGGAAAAGATGTTCAGGGACTATGTTCATCTCTGCGAGGATATCATTGTTTCATCCGATTTCGTTTTCATGGCATTCGGTACGGAGGGAGGATGCGGAAATGCTTAAAATTGTTATAAACAGGATCATCGAGGTGCTTGAACAGGCAGGAAATGAAAATGTTTACAGTGCATTCGATGCTTATTCCATTGATAAAAAGGGAAGTCTTTTCACAGTTGTCAGTGTGGGTGCGTTTGAAACTTCAGCGCCTATCTATTCCATGTATTACGCTTATCTTCCGTTCAAGGCGGAAGCTGAACAGAATGTGACTGCGGCAAAGAGTATGTCAATGGCTGAACTTTATGATTATTATGAAACATTTGTCGAGCCTGCGCTTGTGAAGCTGACTGATATCAACTGCTCGCTGAAAAAGGTCGCTATGAAGTATGACAGCAACATTCAGCGGCTTGTGCTGACAGTGAAGATAGATGTCAGCGGTATCAACAGGATAGAAAGGGGAAACGAATGAGTTCTTCTGCTGTTATTTCCCGAAATGAAGCCTATCCCGTTACTGTCGGGTATTGTACGCTGTTCTGTGACCGATTCAAGGCTTCGGCTGTAAAGGTCATTAATGAGGAAACTACCGTCAACAGCGGAAGTATCTTCACATCGTCGGGACTTCGTGCGCTCAGGCTTGAACTTTCGGGACGTATTTATAATGAAAATTCGCCTCTTGATCTTTTGTTCCGTCTTAGCAATGAGATACAGGGGCAGACGTTCACTATCGAGTATAAGGGACTTATATTCAGCGATTGCGTGATGCAGAAATATGAAGTCACCGACAGCGGAAAAGGCTGGACAGAAGGCAGTTTCACTCTGCTGACGCACAGCGCTGTAAGGGAGGTAACACCATGAGTGTGAGCCTGATATTTGTAAACAAGGATATGACTACCGCTGTAAAAGCCGATATCCTTTCATTTTCTTTCCGCAAGGATGCATATCTTCCATATACGAAGCTGAGTGTGTCATTTGTGACGAACGGAGAGGATATTGACGAGTATGCGGAAATGAAGCTGTTTATTGGTGAAAAGCTCATTCATCACGGTTATATCGAGACTCTTGAACGCAGAAAAAGCGGTGGGAAATATACAATGTTCGCTGTTTCAAACGGCTTCACCGCACAGCTTTGCAGAGCGCAGATAGAGCCGGGACTGAAAATGTCTGTATCCCTTAACAGCCTTATGGACGGCTTCTATACACTGCCTTATGTCGAACATGAGAATAATTCCGACACAAGCAATTATATCTACGTCAGGAAAAATACCGCAATGTGGGATGCAGTGGCTTCTCTTTCATATAAGCTGTGCGGAACATATCCCTATGTCAGGGGAGCGAATACTGTGAGGATAACGGCATTTCCCGAACCTGTCTCATATGTTTACAGCGAGGGAGAATGTACCGAAACAGGTATCGGAAGCGATCACCGCCGATTGAATACAAATTACCACATGGCGGATATCAACGGCGAATACGGACATTATGACCTTACGGACAGCGATGCGGCGGCATACAGGCTGGTGAGACATATCTACATGGATCTTGATATGCGTTTTCTGTATTCTCCTCAGCAGGCATTGGAATACCGTGACAAACTGGACAACAGGGGAATGAGGAAAAGATACTGCGTATACAGCGGTTACAGAGGCGAGGATATTTCGGACATTATGACAATCGGGAGCGATCAGCCTGCAAGGATAATGTTCATAGAAATAAAGGGCAGTTCAAAGGGGATTTTTACTAAAGTCGGAACATATGAGGACAAGTTTCAGGGCAGTTGAGTGGGGAATATACTGATACAGGAGGAAATATATATGTATCAGAGATCACTCAGCACTCTTGCGGAAGGCGAAAAAGCAAGGGTGAGAACAATAGAGACAGGCGGAAGTATAAGCGGCAGGCTTCGTGCATTGGGGCTGATAGAAGGACGGGAGGTCAAATGTCTCCACAGAAGCAAATGTGGAAGTATTGCCGCATATTTTATCTGCGGTGCAGTTATAGCGATCCGCCGTGAAGATGCGGAACGTGTCGGATTGGAAATATAGGAAAGCAAACAAAAACTCCCACATGACCAAAAATCATGTGGGAGTTTTTTTACATAGAATTTCTGTTTTCAAGCGCTTTGTAGAGCGTTACCTCGTCGGCATATTCAAGTATTCCGCCGACAGGAAGTCCGAATGCAAGTCTCGTGACCTTTATGCCCATAGGTTTCAGCAGTCCTGCCACATACATAGCAGTTGCATCACCTTCAACAGTAGGGTTGGTAGCCATTATGACTTCATTCACTCCGCCCTGTGCGATTCTCGCAAGCAGTTCCTTTATTCGGAGCTTGTCGGGAGTTATGCCGTCCATTGGTGACAGCAGTCCGTGAAGCACATGGTAGACACCGCTGTATTCCCTTGTTCTCTCAAAAGCTGTAACATCTTTCGGAGTTTCGACAACGCATATGACGCCGTGGTCACGGTCATTGTCGGAGCAGATGGGGCACAGATCTCTTTCGGTGAGATTCTGACAGCATTTACAGCAGTGGACATTCTTTTTCGCATCCACAAGTGCCTTTGCAAAAGCCTCCACGGAAGCCTCGTCCATCGACATTACATGATAAGCAAGCCGCTGGGCGGATTTCATGCCTATTCCGGGGAGGGATGCAAACTTTTCCGCCAGTATCACCAGCGGCAAAGCATTATGGTCAGCCATTAAAACAGTCCTGGGAGAGATACACCGCCTGTGATCTTGCCCATTTCGTTTTCGGTAGTAGCTTCGATATTGTTAACAGCCTCGTTGATAGCGCTGATGATGAGATCCTGAAGCATCTCAACGTCCTCAGGGTCAACAGCCTCAGGCTTGATGTTGAGGGTCTTGATAGTCTTCTTACCTGTGAGAACAACTTCAACTGCGCCGCCGCCTGCTGTTGCAGAGAACTCTCTTGCTTCGATGTCTTCCTGAAGCTCAGTGATCTGATCCTGCATCTTCTGAGCCTGCTTTATCATCTGGTTCATGTTCTGAGCGCCGCCGCCGCCGATATTTCTTGGTATTCTTGCTTTCATTTTAAATTCTCCTTTAATAATCAAAATAATTATATATCAAGCAAATATTATTTGCTTTTTAACATTGTATATATCATATCTGAGGAGTGCTGTTGTCAACAGCGACCTCGATGTTGCTCTTGATAGCCTTCTGCACAAGCTGTTCAGCCATGCTTTTCTGCTGGTCTACGGTAGTAGCGCATCTCGCCTTGATGATGTACCGCTGACCGAGGACACGGTTTATAGTGCTTCCGAGAGAAACTGCATTTTCTCTGACCTTGAAAAGGGTGATGAAAAAGCGGTTCTGGGAAGTGATGAATATGATATTTCCTGCCGTAGCCGCAATCGAACCGTCAAGGCTTCCTGCGACAGCGGGGTTGACCTGTTTGAATTCCTCCAGAACTTCGGGCCATCTTTCGCATGGGATGAGATCGGAGGGCTTGAGATTTTTGATATCCACAGTTGGAACAGGGTCAGACTCGGTCTGCGGAGCATTTGCCGTAAGCACCTCAGGCGGTTTCTGAGCCTGCTGAGGAGCGTTATTCTGCATCTGCAACGGAGCATTTCTGAGCTTGTCCTCCAACTGTTTTATTTTATCATAAATTTCGGAATTGTCAATAGCTTCGGTATTATTCCTGATATTGCCGCACAGCTTTATAAGTGCCATTTCAAACTCCACACGGCGGTTCATAGCCCTGTTCATGTTCTCACTGCATTCCTGTAATACCGAAATATGGGACATGACTGTGTCAAGCTGAGTTTTATCCGCAAGTTCACGGAGTTTCTGCATTTCATCCGCAACGCATACGATAAGGCTTTCAGCGGTATCGGGTGAAACTTTTATCAGCATGATATTTCTGAGCTGAACGATAAGTTCTTCGCAGAGTCGGCTGATATCCTTTGACATATCGTAGAGGGAAGCGGTGATGGACAGAGCCTTTGCGGTATCGCCGCTGTCGATGGCTTCGAGCAGACCGAAAAGGTATTCCTTTCCTGCGATGCCTGCCGCCGCTGAAACTACATTTTCGTCGATCACCTCGTCGCCGACCGAGCATCTGTCAAGGAGCGAAACAGCGTCACGCATACCGCCGTCAGCGAGTTTTGCTATCATAGCCGCACCGCCGTCGGTGAGACTCAATTGTTCCTGTTCAGCGATGAATTTCAGCCTTGAAGCGATATCCTCTGGCTTTATGCGTCGGAAGTCGAATCTCTGACAGCGTGAGAGGATGGTCGCAGGAACTTTGTGTATCTCAGTGGTAGCGAGGATGAATTTTATATACGGAGGCGGTTCTTCCATGATCTTCAGCAGGGCATTGAAAGCGCCTGCGGAGAGCATATGCACCTCGTCGATGATATAGATTTTGTATTGTCCACGGTCGGGAGTGTAGACTGCGGCATCACGCAGATCACGGATATTATCAACACCGTTGTTTGAAGCAGCATCTATTTCGACGATATCGGTGAGAGCGCCGCTGTCGGCATCACGGCATATGTCACATTCAAGGCATGGGTTGCCGTCTTTCATATTGCGGCAGTTTACAGCCTTAGCGAGGATACGGGCGCAGGTAGTTTTACCTGTGCCACGGGAGCCTGTAAAAAGGTATGCATGGGCAGTTTTTCCGCTCATTATCTGATTTTTCAGCGTATCCGTAGTCTGCTGCTGCGAGATAACGTCATCGAAGGTCATAGGTCTCCATTTGCGGTAAAGAGCCTTGTACATACTTTCACTCCTTTAAATTATTGCTTTTCCTTATTATGCGCTTCAAGGAGAACAGCCGCCTGAATTTCCTTATAGTAGACTGTGTAGCCGTTGGGGTCATCGATATTATTGAGGAGAGCCATGCGGTACATTTCCTCGCCCTTGTCGAAATGACGCAGGAGAGTATGGGCGATAGCAGCGCCGCCGAGGGCATTTGCATAGGATTCACGGCGGTCGATGGCTTCATTGAACCATTTCAGCGCAGTTTTTCCGTCATTGAGCTTGATGTACATTCTTCCAATCTCCACACGCATATGGTCGCTGTATTTCTGGTCTGAATCCATCAGCGAAGTGAACATTTCCAGAGCCTTTGTTGTGTTGCCTGTTTTTGCATAGCAGCGAGCGAGGAAAATGGGCAGTTCGGGAATGTTGAATCCGAATTTCTCGGCATTTTCGTAGCAGTTGACCGCATTCGGATTCCAGTCCATGAAGTCGTAACAGCGACCCTTGTAGAAGCTGAGAACACCCTGTTCTTCGGGAGTTTTGCTGAAATCGTCGCCGTCTATCTGAGCAAAAACTTCAAGTGCATCGCCGAAATAGCGCTGGTGGAACATTTCCATGCCTACCTCGAAAAGAGAGGATTTGCGGTTCATCCCTGTGAAGGCATTGCCGATGATATCCTCATCATATCGGTGAAAGACTGAGCCTGCATATTTCAGCGACTCAAAAACGCACAGACTGCACCATGAGCCTACGAAAAACATAGCCATCCACAGGATAAGCGACTTGAAACCGATGCTGTCGGCATTTGAGAATATAGCCATAGCCGCAGTGAGGACGACAGTCAGCAGAGCGGTGGCGGCGAGAGCCTTGACGAGTACCTTTTTGAAGCAAAGGAGTACTCTTTTTGTACGTGTGAGAAGAATAGTTAAAAAAAGCATAGGTCGATCTCTCCTAAAAGAAAAATTCCGGAACATAGATGTGCAGGCTTGCTGCGGCACACAAAACGATCCGCTTAATGCTGCTCGGTCTCCCGCCTGACATGGTTCACGGGGCTTCGTTGCACAGGGCCCGCACATCTATATTTCGGAATTTTCATTGAAAGTCCTGATTGAGCAGACATACGCTCTATATGACATTATAGCACAATGCAAGGGGTTTGTCAAGGATTTTTTTGCAATAATATGACATTTTTTGTCGGCAGAAAAAATGCATTGAGAATAATTTGCAGGGACAGGTTCTAAATAATTGAAGGTTGCAGCATTATCTGTTTTATAAAGTTGTAGGGGCTGGCGTCCCCGACAGCCCACACCATTTCCTCGGATAACAGAACAAAGTATGCTCAGGGCAACAGCATTTACTTTTTTGTGGTAAGGCATAGTTATTGAGGAACGTCCGTAA
>JAEDMD010000258.1 GCA_016303195.1 Oscillospiraceae bacterium
TGCAAGCAGATTCAGTGCAAAGCCGTCAGGTGTGCTTTGTGCGGTGTTGCCTAAATACAGATCCGACCGTCCCCATTTCTAAGTACGGTCGGATAAGGAGAATATTTATGACATCTTAGTTATCGCTGACATCGGGATCACGTTCAAGAGGATTATCTTCTTCACCTCCGCTTGCTGCGTGTGCCTCCTGTAACTTTACATTGACATCAACGTCAGTGCCATTTCTGCTGAGTGTCAGCTTTATGGTATCGCCTGCTTTGTACTGATTCTTGATACTGTTAAGTTCGTCAACTGTCGTTATTGCCTTATCTTCGATCCCGATAATAACATCACCTTCAAGGATACCTGCCTGTTCTGCGGCACTTCCCTCGGCAACAGTTCGTACATATACTCCCATCGGAATATTGAGATACCGTGAATACGATTCATTTACATCAACTGTTGAAATACCGATGCTTGGTCTGCCCTTGACGTAATTATAATTTATGAGATCGTCAATTATAGTCTTGGCTTCCTTTATCGGGATAGCAAATCCAAGTCCCTCAACGCTTGCTGAACCGTAGCTTGATGACATTTTTGCTGAGTTTATACCGACTACCTGTCCGCAGCTGTTAAGAAGCGGGCCGCCTGAGTTACCGTTATTTATAGCGGCATCTGTCTGGATAAGCGTCATATTCTTTTCGTTGATGCTTATCTGACGGTTCAATGCTGATACGATACCGCTTGTAACCGAACCAAAAAGATCAAATCCAAGAGGATTTCCGATGGCTATTACAAGTTCTCCGACACGAAGTTCATCACTGTCGCCGAGAGTTGCAGGTGTAAGACCTGTTTCATTGACTTTCAGCACTGCGATGTCCGTTTCTCTGTCATATGCGATTATCTTTGCGGAATGTTCAGTCTCATCGCTGAAAAGAACAGATACTTCTATTGCCTTTCCTGCATTGTATTCGCTTTCGTCATAGACAACATGAGAATTTGTTACGATATAGCCGTCGCTGGTGATTATAAATCCTGTACCTGTGGCTTTTCCCTGCTGTGTCTGAGGTTCTGTATCGAATCCCCAGAAACTGAATGAAGGCTGTCTGTACTGATACTCAAAAGTCGAAGATACACCGACAACCGACGGCATTATCTCGTCAACGATATCAGGGACGGGCTTTGCATCACTGCGTGAAGCCAGTTCGATAAGACTTGGAAGCTCCTCATATTTTTCTTCTTTCTGTTTTTCTGCCGCCTGAATATTCTCAACTGCTGAGCTTTCTTTTTCAGGCTTTGCACTTCTCTCGATCTTTGAGCTTGAACTGTCGCCTGTGTAAGCGGCAAGTTCTCTCTTGGTCTCGCTGAGAAATTTATATCCTTCTATTGAACCTGCTCCGACACCTGCAAGCAAAAGCAGGCACACACATACTTTCAGAAAAGTATGCTTTTTCGGAGGCTTGTTTCCATTATTTTCATTGCTGTAACTGTATATCTGATCGCTTGAATCATATCCGCCGTTGTACATATTTGAAGACTGACCATAGCCGTTATTGTTTCTGTCGTTCATGGGATCATAATTTTCGGGCATAATAATTCCATCCTTTCTTTTTCGATCCTATACTATATATTATAAGCAGTTTTGTGATAATATTATGATAATGTAAAGAAATAATCAATAAAAAAGAGTGCATTTCCAGCCTGTCGGCTTATGCACTCTTTCGTATTTAATGATAATTATGGCTCTGTTTCAGTACCATGTCCTTGACTTTCATCAGGGATGTTGTGGTGCTTCTTTCGTTTTCCGATAATTTCATTGTTATGAATTTGATCGTATCCTCATAATCGGGGATCATGATATGCTCAAGAGCATTTACTCGTCTGCGTGTCTTTTCGATCTCGTCAGCCATAAGCTGGCAGGCTTTTTCGATCTCTGCAAGCCTTATCATTTTCGGAAAGATACTGCTGAGTGCGCTCACCGCTCCGTCAAGGTCGATGGAAGTAAAAGCTGTTCCGTATGAATAGATATCGTTGGTGTTGTCAGTTCGGAATTTTGGCTGAAATTCGGGGATATAAACGCTCATTACGTTCTTTTCGCCCACTTCCAGTTCAACTTCCTGCTTCGGGAGCATAAGTGCGGTTTCAAGCACTTCCCTCTGCATTACCGAACCTGCAACTGCCATATATCTGTTGGCTTCCTTGATGCCTTCTTCGACCTCCGCACGAAGCTGACGGTTTTCCTTTATCAGCCCCATGAACTGTCTCATCAGCTCGTCACGCTTATCTTTGAGCAGCTTATGTCCCCTCTTGGCTGAGACCAGCTTTTTCTTCAGCTTGCTCAGTTCCATTCTTGTAGGGTTTACGTTAAGTCTTGCCAATCAGCTCACCTCAATCCTGAGTATCATAATACTTGGCAATATATTCTTCACGGATTCTTCTCAGCTCGCTCTTTGGAAGCATTTTCAGAAGCTCCCAGCCGATGGAAAGGGTTTCCTCTATGCTTCTGTTGTTGTCAAATCCCTGAGAAACATAACGTCTTTCAAATTCGTCTGCAAACTTTGCATAGATGAGATCGATCGGGGTAAGTGCGGCTTCACCGAGAACTACCATTAGTTCCTTTGCATCCTTTCCTCTTGCATATGCCGAGAAAAGCTGGTTCATCGTATCAGAATGGTCAGCACGTGTCTTGCCCTCGCCGATTCCCTTATCTTTCAGTCGTGAAAGTGACGGAAGTACGTCAACAGGCGGATTTATGCCCTTTCTGTAAAGCTCACGGCTGAGAATTAT
>JAEDMD010000259.1 GCA_016303195.1 Oscillospiraceae bacterium
GGGCTGTCAGCCCTTGACCTGACCAAAGGGATGTGATCCCTTTGGAAACCCAGTGCTTGAATTTTAGACTTAATTTAAACTTTTTCGACAAGCTGAAAGGGACAGTCAATATTGGCTGTCCCTTTTTATTCCTTAACATTATTATTTAAATCTGAGATATTCGCTCTTTACGTAGCCGTAATCGTTTTTGTAATTTACATAGCTCCAGCCGTCATAACTGCTGAGTACTGCAATTTCTGTGCCGTTTGGGATAGTTGTAATAATTGATGCGCTTGTAGACTCTGAACTTCTCATATTCAATCCGCCGCCCGCATTGACAACTGCGTAAGACGTTGCAACAGGGCCGCCATAATCACCGTAATGCGGATAGAGGTCAGCGCTGAGGTATGCTGTATTGACATAACCATATTTACCATTATAGTAAACGATTCCCCATGAACCTTCCGAGCCATAGTATGAAACGATGGTATCCTTCGGGATACTGCCGATAATGGATGCGGAAGTTGAAGCCGATGAACGCATATTAAGGTCGGTAGATTTTGTAGCCACACGCATATCGCAGATATAATCGCCAACAAAAATAGTTTTCGGTGCTTCGGTAACTACCTGAACTGAGACAACGATGCTTGTCTGGATTTCGGTAGTTGAAGTTTCTGTTACTGTTTCCGTGGCAGGTTCGGTCTGAACAGCATTTTCTGTCGGCGGTTCAGTCGCAGGCGGAGCAGTTTCCGCAATGGTAGTCTGCAAATCTGCCGCAAGGGGCTGTTCATTGGGCTTGTCATTGTTTTTATTTTTGCCTAAAAGATATCCGCCTATGAGACAGACAGCAATAAGAAGAATGATTATAACGCCTACAAGTATCGGAATTATCGGTGATTTTCCGCTATTTTCCTGAACTCTCATCCTGCCGTCATCGTAGTACGGCTGATTTCCCCACTGCGGAGGAGCGCCGTTGTTGCCGTTGTTGTAAAAACCGTTGTTATTGTTGTTCTGTGGGAAGTTATTATTATCCATATCTCTCCGCCTTTCTGTCAATGGTAGACACTTGATATATAGCCACGGCTATGCATATATTATACATTAATATATAATAATTGTCAATAGAAAATATCAAATCTACATAATGTTGATTCACACGAAATATATACGCTCGGATAATAAAAGTCACAAACTTCCCTTTACAAAAAATGAGGAAGTCTCCTTTTAAAGTGAGTCTTCCTCAATAAATATTTCTATATCAGCACTGCATCAGATAGCTGCAAATCCTGCCTTCAGATCGTCAAGGATATCGTCGATATTTTCAAGGCCGACTGAAAGTCTGATAAGACCGCCGTTGATACCTGCCGCAACAAGCTGTTCGTCAGTAAGCTGACGGTGTGTAGCACTTGCAGGATGGAGAACGCAGGTGCGGATATCAGCAACATGAACCTCGTTTGAAGCCAGCTTCAGAGAATCCATGAACTTTACTGCTGTGCTTCTGCCGCCCTTGATAACGAATGAGATAACTCCGCTTGTACCGTCAGGGAGATACTTCTTTGCAAGGTCGTGGTACTTGTCGCTTTCCAGCGCAGGATAGTTTACGCTCTCTACCTTATCGTTAGCTTCGAGGAACTTTGCAACTGTCAGAGCATTCTCGCAGTACTGCTTCATACGGAGCGGAAGTGTCTCCAGACCGAGATTGAGGTAGAAAGCAGACTGAGCGGCAGGATAGCATCCGAAATCTCTCATAAGCTGCATTCTTGCCTTTACGATGTATGCGGCTTTGCCGTAAGCCTTTGTGTAGATAGTGCCGTGATAGCTTTCATCAGGCTCGGTAAACTCAGGGAACTTGCCGTTTGTCCAGTCGAAATTACCGCTGTCAACAATAACGCCTCCGCCCTGAACTGCGTGACCGTCCATATACTTTGTTGTGGAGTGAACAACGATATCAGCGCCAAACTCGAAAGGTCTGCAAAGTACAGGTGTCGGGAATGTATTATCGATGATGAGCGGAACACCGTTCTTGTGTGCGATCTTTGCGAACTTCTCAATGTCGAAGATGCTCAGTGCAGGATTTGCGAGAGTTTCACCGAAAACAGCCTTTGTGTTAGGCTTGAATGCTTTCTGTATCTCCTCCTCGGAAGCGTCGGCATCAACGAAAATGCACTCGACACCCAGCTTTTTGAGAGTGAAAGCGAAAAGGTTGATAGTTCCGCCGTAGATAGTAGCGGTAGAGATGAAGCTGTCGCCTGCCTTTAAGATATTCAGCAGAGAAAGCAGTGAAGCAGCCTGACCGCTTGAAGTACACATTGCACCGATACCGCCTTCAAGAGCGTTGATCTTCTCCTCAACAGCCATAACTGTTGGGTTCTCGAAACGTGAATAGATAAGGCTCTTTGTAGGATCATCGAATACAGCGGCAACATCGTCGGTCGAATCGTAAACGTATGTTGTACTCTGTACGATAGGCACTACTCTTGGCTCGGTATTTTTAGGTGTATAGCCTGAGTGAAGACATTTTGTCTCGATTTTCATTTATATATCCTCCTGTTGATTCGTTTTTATAATAATTTCATTATACAGTAAATTGTTTGATAAATCAATGACAAATAAACTATCACCTTATATAGCCTGCGGTTATAACTGATTATAACTATTGGTTTTATATGTTTTGGCTGTTATGTTTTATAAAATTAAGAAGGGCGCATCACTGCGCCCCTCAGTCTATCAAAAAAGTTTGAATCAAGCCTGAAACTCAAACATCGGGTTTCCAAA
>JAEDMD010000260.1 GCA_016303195.1 Oscillospiraceae bacterium
GCGTTTCTTCTATGTGAGGGAACGCTTATTTATTTAATCAAGTTAATCTGAAACAGCACAGCGCAAAATATAATGAAAATTTGGTGAAAATATTGCATTTTCCTGTGGAATATTGTATAATGTAGCTAACGGTGATATACGATGCACCGCAGACAACGGAATGTATCATTACATTCCTGCCATGATACAGGAGGATAACAAAATGGAAAACAACAATATGTCAAATGAGGAAAAGTTCCGCAAGCTCATTGAGGAAATGCGTAAACTCGGCAATATCGACCTAACAGGCGAAGAAACTGACAGCTTCAGCAGTCAGAGTGCGGAAAATGCCGAGGAATTCCTTCAGGCTATGGGAAGATTCGGCATGAGCAAGGCTGAAAAGCTAATGAAGACGCTGGGCGTTGAAGTTAAAGACGAACCCGCTCCCGAAGCTGTAAAGCCTGCTGAAAAGAAGAAATCACCGGACAAGGATGACATGATAGGTCTTATCTACGAGAAATACGGCTGTGCAGGCACTACTTCAGAATTCGCCTCTCTTATCGACAGCGTGACCGCTCTTGTTCCCGATAATGAAAAACTCCGCATCCGTCAGGCTATCGAGCAGACTGTAAATGCCGAAGCCGAAGCCGCTTTCCATGCAGGTTTTGAAGCCGCTAAGGAACTACTCAAATAAATAACTGTATTTGGACTGCCTATGGCAGTCCTTTTTTATATGTCCATCGGGCTGATATTGTACGTTCGATGAATTTATAACAATAGGATGGTCAATGGCCGCCCCTGCAAATCATTCTCAACTCTAAACCCGCTTTTCCGACAATTGCCCATAAATTATATACAATTTCCGAGAACGTTTTTTGTATAAAATAGCCTATCTTTTCGCAGGGATATGGACAAGTTACCGAAAATACGTTATAATATAAAGAAGCACTGAACAGCGTTCCTGTCAGTGTGTATGTTATTTATGACAATTACGGCTTCCGTATGCCGTAAATGCGGATAACCGCACTGTTATGTGCGGCTACGGAGCTTTTTCTAAATGAGAGTTATTACAGGTATTGCAAGAGGAAGGCGGCTGGTCGCTCCTGAGGGTATGGATGTAAGACCTACTGCCGATAAAGTCAAGGAGGCTGTTTTCTCCGCTATCCAGTTCCAGATCGACGGCGCTGAGGTGCTCGATCTTTTCGCAGGAAGCGGTCAGATGGGTATTGAAGCACTTAGCCGTGGCGCTAAACACTCTGTCTTCATCGACAGTTCAAACAAGGCGCTCAGATGTGTTCATGAGAATCTCAGAAATACAGGCTTTGAAAAATGCAGTGATGTCATAAGCCGTGACAGCTATGATTATATCAAGCTCACCACTCATACATTCGATATCATCATTCTTGACCCTCCCTACCACCACAGCCACATCCACAACATCCTCCCCTTTGCCGCTAAAAAGCTCAGAGACGGCGGATGCATCATATGTGAGTACGAATCCGAAGCAGAAGAACCATCTGCTCCCGACGGAATGGTACTCAGAAAAACTTACCACTACGGTAAAATAAACGTCACTATATTCATAAAGCCCGACCCTGAGGAGGTGGCTGACGAATGAGAAGGATAGCAGTTTGCCCCGGAAGTTTTGACCCCGTAACACTCGGACATCTTGATATCATAACAAGAGCATCCAAACTTTTTGATAAGGTGATAGTCCTTATCTCACGTAATGCAGGCAAGGCTCAGCCCAGCTTCACCGCTACTGAGCGTATGCTTATGATACAGCAGGTCACTCAGGACCTTGACAACGTGGTCATTGACATTCTTGACGGACTCCTTGCGGATTATGTTGAATCCGTGGGCGCTATCGCAATTGTAAAGGGACTTCGTGCGGTCAGCGACTTTGAGTACGAATTCCAGATGGCGCTGGCAAACAAAAAGCTCTACGCAGGTGCAGAAACGGTATTCCTTACCACTGCCGCAGAGAATATGTATCTCAGCTCCAGCGTAGTCAAGCAGATCGCATACTTCGGAGGGGACATCAGTCATTTTGTTCCCGAATCCATTCTTGAGGATATCAAACAAAGACTTGTTAAGGAGAGGTAAATAAAAATGAGTATTGACGAAATTCTGGAAGAAATGGACGAGCTTCTCGACAAAGCCAAGTCCGTCCCCCTTGCGCCGCACAAAAAGGTCATTGACGGTGAGCGAATGAGAGAGCTTATCAACGATGTCCGCCTTAATATGCCGCAGGAACTTAAAGAGGCAAAGAAGATAGAATTTGACTGTCAGCGCATCCTTAATGAGGCTAAGCTGAACGGAGAGTCAATAATTCGTCAGGCAGAGGAAAGAGCGGCTCAGCTTGTATCTCGTGAGGCGATAGTAACTGAGGCAAGGAAGAAAGCGCTCGATATGCTGACAAAGGCGCAGACTGCATCCAAGAACCTCCAGCAGAACGCCGCAGTAGCAGTTGCAAAGATGCTTAATGATACAGAGAATTATTACTCACGCAATCTCCAGAGCATAAAGGTGGTAAAAGGCAAGCTGAGTACAACGCTTCAGGGCGGACTTCCGCTTCCATCCACAAAGCCGAGCAATAATAATCCGAACGGCAATAATGTAAATAAGTGATCTTAGGGGCTGCCTTAATGGGCAGCCTTTTCATTTTCCTGCGTGATTTATTCAGGTGTTCCTCTTTATAAAAAAAGAACGGGAAATAAGGGCGGTACTCTTACAGAAGTTTTTACACGTGATATTGAGGAAAACCCTTT
>JAEDMD010000261.1 GCA_016303195.1 Oscillospiraceae bacterium
AATTATTTGTTAATTCTTTCTTTTTTCTATTGACTTTTCATAGCTGGTCTCCTTTGCCTCTGAACTGTTATCTGTAAAGCTGTTATTGTAGACTTCGCAGGCTTTTATCCTGTCAGAAGAAGTGTAATCGTAGTAATGGGTATGTTTGTGCTGATCGCCTTTGTTTCGGTTGATATGGCATATTATAATGTAAACCGCAAGCAGACCTGCACCGCAAAGGCTTATAATGATTCCCATAGTGAGGTATGGAGTTCTGTAATGGAAAACTATTGTATTGTCACCTGCATCAGCAGGAACAGCCATGAAGCCTTCATTGACTCTTTCGATATCGACAGTCTTGCCGTTGACTTCGGCAGTCCAGCCCTCACTGAACGGAACGCTGAAAAATACCATCATAGGTTTGTCAAGGCTTATCTCGGAAGTGAAGCTGTGATCGTCGAAGCTGAATGAAGATGAGCAGTTTTCACGCTTTTTCTCACAGAATCCCACATAGTCATTTTTGTCGAGTTTGCCTGCTTCCTTACCGCTGTACTCGTCCATGAAGCTGTATTTTTCCTCATGTTCGCTGTCCTCGAAAATGAGCGAATCCATCATGATCTTCTCACGTGAAGTTTTGCTCAGCTTGTCGGCATCTTCACGGGGGATATATGTATCGTATGCGAATCCCATCGGGATATACAGATCATTCTCGTATATCTCGAATCTGCCGTTTTCACCAACATATCGGAATCCCTCAAGTTCATCAGGGATGATGGTATAGTCGGTGTTTTTCTTTTCGTCGTAGTCGTCGGGGATTGAGTAATCGCCTGATTTCAGCCTGTCATAGGTCACATCGTCGATTATTTCCTTGTAATAATATTTTACTGAAAGAAGTCCACGGATAGTGTAATGACTCACATCGGGACGGGAAGCAACATCACGATGGATGCCGATATATTCATAGAAATCCATGATAGAAGTAGTGACAACGCTCTGAAAAGCTCTCATTGACGGGAGTTTCCATACCATCGGGAAGTTGTCGCAGTCCTCGGAGATATCCACACGGAAGAAATTATCCTCATCGACCTGTTCCCATACCTTGTCACCGCCCTTGATAACGGTGTCAATGTACTTGTTTGCGCTGTCGAGGTCATATGCGCCGTAGAGAATGAGCGTATACGAACCAACAAGACAGGCGGCGGCAGTCATGATAACAGATATTTTCATGAATTCCCTGCGGACGGATTTGCGCTTATATATATAGTATGCACCGATAAGGCAGGCTGTTGAAATACCGATCTGTATCCAGAAATATCCGACACGTGACGGAAGCTGAAACAGAACCAGTTTGTCATCAACTTTCTTGGGGAGAAGTCCGATAACTGCAAAGATCGCAGTAACAACGGCTGTTATCTTCCAGCCACGGAAATTGTCCGCATCCATATCGTCAAGGGACTGAGCGGTCATCATAGCCATTATGAGGATGGGCATATAGAACCATCTTGCGTAATAGTATGAATTAGCCGCCTGAAAGAAACTGTTCAGTATCGGGATGAATGAGCAGAAAATGCAGAACAGCGTGAAGCGTGAAGCCCAGCTTTTTCTTTTTCCGCTTATGAAAGTGATAACTCCCGTCATGGAGAAAAGGGGCAGAAATCCGCCGATAGAAGCCCATTTCTCGTAATCTGAGCTGAACAGGTTCGGACGGGCAGGTGCATCGGGGATCATGAAGAAGGTCTGAATGATCCTCGGAATAAGCGTTTTATCCGAGTAAAGCACCATATCAGCACCGAAAAGATGTTCGCTGACACGATAGTTTCCGAGTATCGCCATAGCCGACGGCAGAAGAACGAAAGCCGCCATAGCAGTACCGGCGACAGCTTCAAATGCCAGACCGAAGAATTTTTTCCATGATGTGCGGAAATCGGGGCAAAGCATCCTGAACAGGTAGTACAGCACAAGAAAAACAGCCTGTCCCGTGAAGAAATAGTAGTTATTTACTGCCATTACAGCGACGATAACGGCGAAGATACCTTTTCTGCGGCAGTTGATATTTTCCTCCATTGCAATGAGCATGAGCGGAAACAGAGCTGTAACATCCTGAAAGTGGTTGAAGAAGATATTGAAAAGCTGAAAGCCTGAGAAAGCGTAGAGCATACCGCCGATGAGAGCGGCATTTTTGTTCCTGACAAACCGCCTTATATAGGCATAAGCGGTCAGCGAAGCGATACCATGCTTTACAGCCAGCAGAACGGGAATGGCATGAATGGCGAGACTGCGTGGAAGCAGTGACGAAAGTCTGAAAAACGGGCTTCCGAAAAGGTAGAAGCTGTACGAAGTCATGAAGTCAGCGCCTAAGTCGGTGAACCAGTTCCAGCCGAAACTGCTGCGTTTTACGGCATCGTTTGCGAGTGCATAGAACGGCATCTGCTGAGCGTTGAAATCGCCGTAGAATATAAAATATCCACGTTCCGCTATCATAATGGGCAGGATGGTGAGCATAATGCATCCGAATCCCAGCAGAAAGGCAAGGAGATATTTTTCTTTTGATGGGTCTTTGATTTTGTTATCTGAATTAATCATTTTTGTTCCTCTTAGTGAAATTATACATCTTACATTATAACACATTTGTTCGTAAAATAAAAGAGCTTTTTTTAAAAAAAGCTCGGCAACAGCATTTACTTTTTGTGGTAAGGCATATTTCTTGAGAAACGTCCGTAAAGCATCGCTTTGCTTGCTTTACTGCTTTGTCAGGGGGACGCT
>JAEDMD010000262.1 GCA_016303195.1 Oscillospiraceae bacterium
GAGATAATGTTGAATATGAAGAACACAGCGATGTCAGCCGCAACGATAGTAGAACCAACGGGAGTTCCCTCAAGTATAGCCAGAAGAAGTCCCACAGCCGCACAGAACAGCGAGATCACAACAGAGCAGGCAATAACGCTCTTGAAGCTCTTGAACACACGCATTGCCGAAAGTGCGGGGAAAATGATAAGTGCTGAAATGAGCAGTGAGCCGACGAAATTCATGGCGAATACGATGATAACCGCAATAACTACCGCAATGAGCAGATTGTACAGGTCAGAACGTATTCCCGTAGCCTTTGCGAAACTCTCATCGAAAGTGACTGCGAATATCTTCGTATAGAAGAAAAAGAACACTGCAACCACAATGGCTGACATGATAATACAGGTTATGACATCTTTCTGCGAAAGTGTAAGTATTGATGTTGAGCCGAAAAGCGTACTGCAAACATCCGCTGAAAGGTTCGCCGAGGCTCTGCCGTTTTTCAGGGCAAGGTTCATCATGAGATATCCCAGTGCGAGCGCCCCCACAGATATCATGGCAACTGCCGCATCGCCCTTTATTTTGGTATTCTGTCCCGTCCTCAGCAGAAGAACTGCTGCAACTACGGTCACAGGCATTATCACAAGCATATTGTCGGTGACGTTGAGAACAGTTGCTATCGCCATTGCACCGAATGCAACGTGTGAAAGGCCGTCACCGATGAATGAAAATCGCTTCATTACCAGTGTTACGCCTAAAAGCGATGAACACAGGGAAATGAGCAGTCCTACGATTATGGCATATCTTACCGCAGGAAATTCAAGGTAATTTTTCAGTGTTTCGAGCGTTTCACTCATTATCCTCGCCTCCCATAACTGACAGGAAAGCCTGTCCTATCTTGCTGTTCATATAATCATTCTTAGTGCCGAAAAACATCTGTTTTCCGCCGATGTGGAGAATATGCTCCGCATACTTAACAGCCGCATTCATATCGTGCGAGACCATGATAACGGTGATACCGTCCTTTTTGTTAAGACCGTCGATAAGCTCATACATTTCGTTAGCGGCTTTCGGATCAAGTCCCGTAACAGGTTCATCAAGGAGTATCATTTTCCTTGCGGCGCAAAGCGCTCTTGCGAGTAGTACTCTCTGCTGCTGACCGCCTGAAAGTTCACGGTAACAGCGCTTAGCGAGGTGAGTTATCTCAAGGCGCTCCATCATATCCTTCGCCAGTTTCTTTTCTTCCTTATTATAGAAGGGGCGGATGCCGCATCTGTTCACGCATCCCGACTGTACTATCTCCCTGACGGACGCAGGGAAATCCCGCTGAACGAGAGTCTGCTGCGGAAGGTAGCCGATCTCATTCTTTCTGACCTCGCCCACGAAGTCGATATTTCCGCTGAGCTGAGGTTTCAGTCCGAGAAGCGCCTTTATCAGCGTACTTTTTCCCGAACCGTTCTCACCGAGTATAAACAGGTAATCACCGCTTTCCACGGTAAAATTCAGCCCCTCAGTGACCACCGTTCCCTCATATCCGAGGGAAACATTTTCACATTTCAACAGTGTACTCATGTCAGTCCAGAACCTTTCTGAGAGTTTCAAGATTTTCTTTCATAAGCGAAATATAGGTAGTTCCTCCGCTCACCATATCCGCAGTCACGGACTGGATGGAGTTCAGCGATTCTATATTTCTGTTCTTGTTCTGTGAATTTTCGATAATTGATTTAGCGATGGAATCATCGGAATTTTCGATAGTGAAGATAGTATCAAGTTTTAATTCATCCATCTTGTTTGCGAGTGTAACGATAGTGTCGAAGCTGGCTTCTGTCTCGGCAGAACAGCCCACAAAAGCGGCATAGTAGTCGATATTGTAATCATCCACCAGATAGCGGAACGGGAATCTGTCACCGAAAATTACGGTCTTGACTTTGGCATTTTCCGCCATTTCGGTATATTCACCGTCAAGGTCTGCAAGCTCAGCCTTATAATTTTTAAGGTTTTCTCTGTATGTATCTGCACCCTTGCTGTCAAGTTTGCAAAGGCTCTGGCAGATGGAATCACAGCAGATGACTGCATTTTTCAGTGAAAGCCATACGTGTTCGTCGTACTCAGGGCCTTCATCCTCGGCTTCGTCATCTTCCTCCTCAGCCTCCATGCCTTCCTTTATTTCTTCCTCTTTTGCAAAATTTCCCAGAACATCAAGAAGTTTCACCACTTCCATATTCGGATTCCGTGATTCTTTCAGTGCATCAGTCACCCATTTGTCGGATTCACCGCCGACATAGATGAACATATCGCAGTCGGAGATCTTCATGATATCCTCGGCACTCGGCTGATAGTTATGAAGGTCAACGCCGTTGTCGAGAAGATAGGTTATTTCCACATTTTCGCTTCCCTTTGTCACTTCACGTGTCCAGTCATATTCGGAGAAAGTTGTGCAGATAATATCTATCTTGTCGGGCTTTGATGAAAGTTCGCCCTGAGCGCATGAAGCCATAGAAAAAGACATCACAGCCGCAGCCGCCAATGCCGTAAATCTTGCAAATATTCTGTTCATAGCATTTGCTCCTTTTGAATTTGATAATCATTTTCAATTTATATTATACAGCATTGCTTTGTCTTTGTCAAGAGGGAGAGGATATTTTTCCACGGCAACAGCATTTACTTTTTTGTGGTAAGGCATAGTTCTTGTGAAACGTCCGTAAAGCATCGCTGCGCTTGCTTTACTACTTTGTCAGGG
>JAEDMD010000028.1 GCA_016303195.1 Oscillospiraceae bacterium
CAAGGAGTTTTCGTGCAAGATGACGGAAAATATGCAAGTAGATGCGCTGCCAAGCTGTCAGGCGGGCTTTGTGCGGTGTTGCCTTAAGTTTAAAATAATATTAACGGAGTTGTTGAACAATGAATAAATTCGCACTTACAGGTCATCCGCTGGGACATTCCATGTCTCCGCTGATACATGAAAAGCTGTTCGCACTCAGCGGACGCACCGACTCGACATATGAACTCATCGACATCGAGCCTGAAAAGATACCTCAGAGCCGTGAGCTTTTCCTCAGCCTTTGCGGTATGAACGTAACCATCCCACACAAGCAGAATGTGATCCCGCTGATGGACGAGCTTGCTGACAGCGCTCTCCGCTACAATTCAGTGAACTGCATAAAGAACGACAACGGAAAGCTCATCGGCTACAATACCGACTGCGACGGCTTTCTCCGCTCTGCCGAGGGACTCCCTATCGGCGGAAAAGTCGCTGTTCTCGGATGCGGCGGTGTCGGCAGAATGATCGCCATTGAAGTTGCAAGACACGGCGGTGAGATAACTCTCGCTGTTATTCCGCAGGATATGAAAAATGCCCAGATACTCATGGCTGAGATAATGGAAAAATGTTCGGGCGCATCCGTGAAGATCGTCAATATCGCCGATCTGGACGGTAAATTCGACCTGCTCATAAATGCTACCCCTGTGGGAATGTTCCCGAAAACTGACGCTTGCGCTGTAAGCGACAAGGTCATCGAAAACAGCGGAAGCGTGTTCGATGTTATCTACAACCCCATCGAGACACTCCTCATGAAGAAGGCAAGAGCAATGGGCAAGACTGCTGTGGGCGGTGCGGCAATGCTGGTATATCAGGCTGTAAAGGCTCATGAGATATGGTACGGCGGCAAGTTCACCAACGAGGAGATAGCTCCTATCATCAAGGCTGTCGAGGATGCTGTTGTCGCACAGAACGAAAAGAACTGACATAAAAAAGCAGATCGGCAGAATGTGCGGATCCACCGCTTTTACTGATTTTTTTATACCAAGAAAGGATAGCTAACATGACCATATTTTTATGCGGCTTTATGGGCTGTGGAAAGACTACAGCAGGCAAGCTGGCAGCAAAAAAACTGGGAAGCGGCTTCACCGATACGGATGATCTTATCGTCCGCACCCTTGGAATGTCCATCCCCGATATTTTCGAGAAAAAAGGCGAGCCTTTCTTCCGTCAGACCGAAGCTGAGATAGTGAAGTCCCTTTGCGGAAAAACCATCGTTGCGGCTTGCGGAGGCGGAGCAATGCTCAATCCCGATACCGCAAAAGCCGCAAGAGAAGCAGGCGCTGAGATCGTTTTTCTCGATGTTCCCTTTGAGACCTGCTATGAGCGTATCAGCGGCGATACCAACCGCCCCATCGTTATGCGCTCCACAAAGGAGGAACTGAAAGCCCTCTATGACCAGCGCCGTGAGATATATCTGAAACATTCCACCGTGAGAGTTGAATGTGACGGAAGTCCCGTTGAAAATGCCGAGAAGATAGCTCAGGCTGTCAGAAAGTGAGCGGAAATGCTTATATACAACGCTGAGATATTCACTATGGACGAGCAGGGAGTTATCCCAAACGGCTATGTTTCCGTCGAAAACGGCAAGATAACTGCCATAGGTCATGGCACTCCCGACACCATCCCCGATAACAGCATAAACGCTGAGGGAGGCGCTCTCTATCCGGGTTTCATCGATGCACATACCCATCTTGGTATCATCGAGGACGGACTTGACTTCGAGGGCGACGACTGCAACGAATCCACTGACCCGTTCACTCCTCAGATGAGGGCGATAGACGGTATAAACCCGTTCGACCGCTGTTTCGCTGAGGCAAGAACACGTGGCATAACTGCTGTTGCTTCAAGCCCCGGAAGTGCAAATCCCTGCGGCGGCGAGATATGCGCTGTAAAGACCGACGGCAGACGTATCGACGATATGCTGATACGCACCTGCGGTATAAAATTCGCTCTCGGTGAAAATCCAAAAAATGTCTACAATGACAGGGCTGAAACTCCCATAACACGCATGGCTGTAACTGCTCTCATCCGTGAGGGACTTTATAAAGCCAAGCGCTACGTTCACGATATGAACAGCTACTATCAGGACAGCGAGAATTACGATCCGCCTGAGTATGATATCAAGTGCGAGGCTCTCATGCCTCTGCTTGAGCGCAAAATAAAGGGATTTTTCCATTGTCACCGTGCGGACGATATCTGTACTGCAATGCGTATCGCAAAGGAATTCGCCCTCGACCCTGTTATCATCCACGGCACTGAGGCTTATAAAATAGCCGACATCATCGCTGAGGAAAATATCCCCGTGATATGCGGTCCGCTGATATGCGACCGCTGTAAGCCCGAAATGAAAGGTCTGGAGCTGAAAAACGCTTCCGTCCTTATTGAAAATGGCGTAAAAACTGCCATATGCACCGACCACACCGTTATCCCGATACAGTATCTTCCTCTTTCGGCAATGGCGGCTGTAAAGGGAGGAATGGACTTCAGCGACGCACTGAAAGCACTCACCTGCGTTCCTGCCGAAATATTGGGAATTTCCGATACCGTCGGAACTGTGACCGCAGGCAAGGATGCAGATCTGCAATTGTACAAAAAGGGCATGAACCCACTCGACCTTATGAGCGAGCCGTGCCTTGTTATGATAAACGGAAAAGAAGTGTAAGACAGAAAGGGTGAGATGTACATGAAGAAAACCATTGCTATGCTTGCCGCAGTCGGTATTACGGCATTTTCTGTGCCGAACAGTTTTCCTGTGAGCCATGCCGCAAATGTGGAATTCCGATACACTGTTGACAACGGTACTGCTACCATCACAGGCGCTTCGGGAGTTTCGGATGTTCTTGATATACCGTCAAAGATCGACGGTCTTACTGTTACCGATATTGCTGACGGATTCTTCATGAACAGCATCGGTCTGACCGTTGTTACGCTCCCCGACAGCCTTGTGAGCATCGGCAAAAAGGCATTCAGCAATTGCGCCGAGCTTACCAATGTCTATATCGGTTCCGGAACTTCCATCATCGACGAACAGGCATTTTCCGCCTGTCCGAAATTACAGCGCATAAGCGTCAGCCCCGACAATAAAGTCTATCATTCCGAAAACGGCTCTCTGTACAAGGACGATTGCCTCCACATCTATGCAGGAAGCGGACAGGCAGTTATCGCTCCGACTACTGTTTCCATCGGGAAATACGCATTTTTCGGCAAAACAGAGCTTACATCCGTTGAGATGCCCTACGGCATCGAAACCATCGGTGACTATGCATTTGCAGGCTGTCTCTCCCTTACCAATGCGGATATCCCCGACACTGTCACATCTCTTGGAAATTCCTGTTTCCTTAGCTGTACTGCCCTTGATGCAGTCCACATAGGCGGAGCAGTCACAACTATCCCCGACAGTTGTTTCCACGGTTGTACCGCCCTCAGAGCAGTCCACATCCCCAATTCTGTAACTTCTATCAAAAGCCATGCATTTTATAGCTGTGATAATCTGGTAAATGTCTATATTCCGCCGTCTGTTGTGGATATCGGCTCGGATGCTCTCGGACGCAAATTCGTTATCAGAAACGATGATGTTGAGAATATACCCAACTTTACGATCAAGGGAACTGTCGGTTCAGCCGCTCAGAGATACGCTTCGGGAATGGGGATGCTTTTCGTTGAAGAAGTCTCCGTGACCCGTGGCGATGTGAACTCCGATAATATCATCGATGGAAATGATGCCACAATGACACTTTCGGAATACGCACTTCTCTCCTCAGGCAAAACAGGAACTTTCAGCGATATCCAGCGGAAAGCCGCCGACTTCAATCAGGACAGCACCGTTGACGGCAAAGATGCCGCCGCTATCCTGACATACTATGCACAAATATCCGTTAATTGATTTTTTGAAATATAAAAACATCAGGGACGCTCAAAAAGCGTCCCTCAGCTTATCGAAAAAGTCATATTTTATCCCCCCACAAGGGCTGTCAGCCCTTGACCTGACCAAAGGGATGTGATCCCTTTGGAAACCCAATGTTTGAGTTTCAGGCTTGATTCAAACTTTTTTGACAGACTGAGGGCGCTCGGAAAGCGCCCTACACGGTTTTAATGAATAAGTGTCATGGGACACCACAGTTATTCACTATTCTTTATTTATTATTTCCCGGTTGACTGAATATCGACCGCTTTAATGTGATATCAGAACACATTGCTTTTTTCGCCAAAAGGCGACATAAATGAACATGGATTTTCTCATACCGTCTATGCACAATACTGTTGACACTTTCTTGAAAAAATGGTATCATTAAAGGTAATAAACCTGTCGTTTATACATTATTTAAGGAGGAAAAAATTATGCTGACCGACATGAACAGTAAATTTCAGAAGGAGGGTCTCACCTTCGACGACGTTCTGCTTATCCCAGCAGAATCAAACGTTACTCCGAACATGATACAGCTCGGAACTCAGCTCACCAAAACTATCCACCTCAACACTCCTATCATGACTGCTGCTATGGATACAGTTACCGATTCACGCATGGCTATCGCTATTGCTCGTGAGGGCGGTATCGGTATCATCCACAAGAATATGACAATTGAACAGCAGGCTGAGGAAGTTGACAAGGTAAAACGCTCAGAAAACGGCGTTATCGTTGACCCGTTCTCACTTACAGAAGATCACATCGTTGCCGATGCTGACGAGCTTATGGGCAAATACAAGATCTCAGGCGTTCCGATAGTTGACGGAAACGGCAAGCTGGTCGGCATCATCACCAACAGAGATATGCGTTTCCTTACTGACTTCAATGCAAAGATATCAGAAGTTATGACTAAGGATAATCTCATTACTGCTCCTGTCGGCACTACTCTTGCAGAGGCTCAGGAGATCCTCCGTGCCCACAAGATCGAAAAGCTCCCACTAGTAGACAGCGAAGGCTACCTCAAGGGTCTTATCACTATCAAGGACATCGAAAAGTCCGTTCAGTACCCGAATTCAGCCCGTGACGCTCAGGGCAGACTCCTCTGCGGCGCTGCTATCGGTGTTACCGCAAACGTTCTCGACAGAGCAAAAGCTCTCATCGACGCTCAGGCTGACGTTCTCGTTCTCGATTCCGCTCACGGTCACAGCGCAAACATCATCAAGTGCCTGAAAATGGTCAAGGAAGCATTCCCTGACACTCCTGTTATCGCAGGTAATATCGCAACTGCCGAAGCTGCTGAAGCTCTTATCGCAGCAGGCGCTGACTGTCTCAAAGTCGGCATCGGCCCCGGTTCTATCTGTACTACCCGTGTAGTTGCAGGTATCGGTGTTCCTCAGATCACAGCCGTTTATGACGTTGCCTGTGTTGCTCAGAAGTACGGCATCCCTGTTATCGCTGACGGCGGTATCAAGTACTCAGGCGATATCGTTAAGGCTCTCGCCGCAGGTGCAAATGTTGTAATGCTCGGCTCACTCCTCGCAGGCTGTGCAGAAGCTCCCGGCGAAACTGAGATCTATCAGGGCAGACAGTTCAAGGTTTACCGTGGTATGGGAAGCCTCGGCGCAATGGCTAACGGTTCTACTGACAGATACTTCCAGGAGGGCGCAAAGAAGCTCGTTCCTGAGGGTGTTGAAGGCCGTGTACCATTCAAGGGCGCAGTTGCAGATACTATCTTCCAGCTTGTCGGCGGTATCCGTTCAGGTATGGGTTACTGCGGTTGTCCTGACATTCCTACACTCCATGAGAAGGCAAAGTTCATCCGCATCACAGGTGCAGGACTGAAGGAAAGCCACCCGCACGATATCTACATCACTAAGGAAGCTCCAAACTACTCAACACAGATATAACAGCATTTCGCTCAATGCTATAAACCAAAAGGACGGTCGATCGACCGTCCTTTTTTCTGATTACAGATGATTTACAATAAATTTAAAATATAGAGCGATATATTGACATATATGCCTAAGCGTGATATGATATTAACAAAGATAAACACCAACAAGGAGGGTTTTCTATGAGATCATGCATAAGATATGCCATTGCTTTTTTAATGTCCGTTCTGACCATTATTTGCAGTATCACAAGCGTTTCAGCAATGGGGCTTTATCAATGGGAAATAAATATCAGCTACACCAATGCACCGCAGGGAACTGCTTTTGTGGATATCCTTTTCAAAACGGCTGAGAATGATATCTATGCGCCGAATGAAGATTCCTCCATTTACACCGAGCGAAGCGCCTGCAAAACAGTCGCACTCCCCGACACCGACATCGAATTCGCCTCTGACTGTGGACTTGCGGAATATGATGACGGCTTTACAAGCTGTATGATGAGACGCTATTTTGTCAGCTATAATTCCGCTTCCGACGGAAAATGCACTCTGAAATTTCCTCAGCCATGCAATGCGGACAATGATAAAGTTTTCCAATACTACGGTGAATTCAAAGCTGCATACTGCGACAGGGACGGAAATGTTCTTCTTGTCACCGAACCTGTAAAAGTAAAGCCACACAAGCACCCATGTGTTTATGAAGTCAGCGCCGACGGAAATACCGCCGACTGCCATGCAATTATGGACATTTCCATCTATATCGCCCCTGTTATCATCGGATGTGTTATAATTATCCCGATCATCATAATTTTCAGCATTGCAATGGCAATTTCCAAAAAGAAAGCAAATAAAACTACCAAATAAAAGTTTCTCTCAAACTCTCTTTCTAAAACTTTTAGTTTTAAATTTTGCCCCTGACAGGGGCAAAATTTCAGTTTAAAGTCTTTGGAAAAGGGGTTCGGGGAAAGAACCTTTCCTCAGAAAGGTTTTTCCCCGATAATCACCTGTAAAGTTTCTATAACAGAAACAATTTTATTACTTTTCAGCAGAAACCTCAGGGAGCTTGTCGATGAGTTTGAGCTGATACTTCTGGATAGCAAGAGCATCCTTATTTGTTACGCCGTCGCCTACGTTGCAGCAGTCAGCGTTGATGTAGCCCTGTGCAGTGATATGATTCTCCTCAGAACCGTTAGGGCCGAACTTGCCTGGGTTTGCAACAGACTGCATGATGAGGACAGCGTCAGCAACGCTTACAGACTTATCGCAGTTAGCATCACCGATGAGGTCAGCCTTGCCCTCAGGCTTTGCAGTTGTATCGCTTGTTGTTGTAACGTCGCCGGAAGAAGTGATAACAGTAGTTTCTGTTGCGGTTGTTGTAGTTGTCTTTACAGCACCGGGGCCGTCAGCATTCTTTGTAGTTCTTGCAGGTTCTTCGCCCGGAGTCTTATCCTTTATGATAGCATCGAAAGCCGGCTTAGCCTTGTACTCGTTGTCAAAGAGAAGCGGAAGCTGCTTTGCTCTCCAGCTGTTGTCATCGGTAACGCCCCAGAATACAACAGCAGAAATGCTGTCCTTGTACTTCTCGATAGCGTCCATGATTCCCTTGTAGTAATCAGCCTGATGGTCAAAATACTTAGTACCGTTCTGCTCAGGAACAGTTACGTCAAGCTCAGTGATCTGAACGTCAAGACCTGTTGCAGCGTAATCCTTCAGAGCGGACTCATACATTGAAACTGATGGGAAAGCAGACTGCATATTGTCACGGCAGTCAAGGTGAGACTGCATACCGATACCGTCGATATTGCCTGCTGCCTTGATTCTCTCAGCCATTTCAACGATTACCTTCTTCTTGTCCATGTACTCGTTGTAGTCATTGTAGTAGAGCTTGTATCCCTTTGGAGCATACTTTCTTGCATACTCGAAAGCGTAGTCAATGAATGAGTTATCGCCGAATACAGCTACCCAGTCAGAAGCGGCATAGTTGTTGTCAGCACCGCAGTGACCCGGTTTACGAGGAGTACCGTCTTCCAGCCATGCTTCATTTACAACATCACAAGCGTAGAAGTCGATATCAGGATAGAGACCGGTGAGAGTCTCGAAATAAGTCTTGATGTAGTTTTCCATACGCTTCTTCATCTTCTCAGGAGAAACGTAGTCAGCCTTTTCGTCATAATTTTCCTTGAAGAACCACTCAGGAGTCTGGCTGTGCCATACAAGAGTATGAACTCTTACAGGGATACCGTACTTGTTAGCGTAGTTGAGAACAGGCTTAGCAGCGGAGAAGCTGATCTGAGGAGTCTCATCATCGCCTGTTTCTTCCATGTAAGCGAGAGTAGCGGACTTATTGAGAACTGAGTCAGGCTTCATTTCGTTGCCGACAGTGATGCTCTCGCCGAAGTGCTTCTGAACCAGAGCCATGAATGGCTTTGAAGCGAGGTTATCGGGAGTAAGAGCAGTACCTACCTTGAAATCGTTCTTGTAGATGCCGCTGAGTGACGGTATATCGCTCTCGATCTCGGCAGTCGGAGCTTCAACTACCTTGAAATCGTCGATATAGAGATCATCTGTGCCTCCCTCGAAGTAAACGAAAACGCCTTCCATTTCGTCAGTGAAGCTGACCTTGACATTTTCAATTGACTGCCAGTCGCTGCCGTTGAGGTTCTGAACGAGGTTGGAATACTTAGTCTCGCCGTCAACAGTGTACTGGAAGCTGAATGTAGCACCTGTGTAGTACTTGCCCTTTACGGAAGCGCTGATGAGGTACTCGGTGTTTGGTTCGAGAACTCCGTCGAGACGGAAAGCAGGGCCGTTCCAGCTTTCTGATCTTCCGCTTGCAAGGAGTGACTTATCACCGCTCTTAGCCTCGTCAGAAGCAGATGAAATAACAGTTGTGTCGTCCCCTCCTCTGTTTGAGAAATATTTGAGATCTTCCTCATCCTCGAAGCTGAAATCAAATATTGTTTTTCCCTGAGCAGTGTCTGCTGCTGAGGAAGCTGCAATGCCTCCGATGGTAGAAGCTGAGCAGATGAGCGCCATACTCATGATGCCTGCAACTGTTTTTCTGATGTTTGAACCTTTCATTTTTTGAATCCTCCAAATCTTTGAGAGCGTGCTATGCTCTCATAATTTTGCACTTTAATTGTATCACCATTTCATAAAAAGGTCAATGGACAATTTGTGAATACACTATATTCAGCAATATTTGGATGGCAAAAATCCGTTCATCGCAATTTTTGGGGCAAAAAAAGGACTGTCCCGCAGGACAGTCCCTTGATAGCATATTCAGATATTATCTATCTGTTGGAAGGCTTGTAACGATTCCGAGAGCGTACATCTGGATAGCGAGAGCATCCTTATTTGTAACACCGGGAGTTGTCTGGCAGTCAGCGTTAGCCCAGCCCTGCTCAGTGATGTGGTTCGTGTTAGAACCTGAGAGACCGTAAGCTGATGGGTTAGCGAGAGCCTGCATGATCATTACAGCGTCTGCAACACCGATCTGACCATCGCAGTTAGCATCGCCAACGAGTGTAGCTGATGTTGACTTAGGCTGAGTTGTGGTTGTAGTAGTTGTTGAAGTTGTGGTTGTTGTTCTTGAAGTTGTAGTTGTAGTAGTTGTTGTCTTTGTAGTAGTTCTTGTAGTAGTTGTAGTTGCCTTTGTAGTTGTTGCGTTGCTGCCTGAGCCTGAAGTATGGAGAACGACCTTCTCGATAGTAACGTCGTCACCGTGTGGCCAGAATACCATAGCCTTTACAGTCTGACCAACGTTTGAAGGGATAGTGTAGTCGATAGCAACAGTCTTGTCAGAACCGACCTTAACGCCCTTGAAGTCTTCCTGTTCCCACTTACCTGTCCAGGTACCGAAAGCACCTGAAACCTCAGTGTCGTTTGAGTTTACCTTGAGGTAGAGAGTAACTGACTTAGCACCCTGTGGCTTGAACTCAGCGAAGTTGTTGATTCCGCCGTCATCGCCCTTTTCTGTATCAACAGTCATATCAGAAGCAGTCAGTACCTTATCTCCGCTTGAAGAAGATGAGTCGCTCTTAGAAGAAGTTGTTGTTGTTGTGTTATTGATGTTGTTTCTTGTAGTTGTTGTGTTTCCGCTTGAAGATGAAGAAGAACCGTCACCGTCAAGAACGACCTTTTCGATAGTAACGTCATCGCCGTGTGGCCAGAATACCATAGCCTTTACAGTCTGACCAACGTTTGAAGGAATATCATAGTCAATAGCAACAGTCTTGTCAGAGCCTACCTTAACGCCCTTGAAGTCTTCCTGCTCCCACTTACCTGTCCAAGTACCGAAAGCACCTGAAACCTCAGTGTCGTTGGAGTTTACCTTGAGATAGAGAGTAGCCTTCTTAGCGCCCTGTGGCTTGAACTCAGCGAAGTTGTTGATTCCGCCGTCATCGCCCTTTTCAGTGCCGACCTTCATATCGCTGTCTGTGAGGACCTTACCGCCTGAAGAAGATGATGAACCGTTGTTAGTTGTAGTAGTAGTGTTTGTAGGTCTTGAAGAAGTAGTGGTAGTTGTGTTGTTACCACCGTTATTTGTTGTGCTTGTAGTTGTTGTCTGTCCCTGTGCAGGACCGTCAGAAGCACCGCCCTTAACGCCGGGGATAGCGCTTATAGGATCAACTGTACCTGTCTTGTAGTGGTAGTAAAGACCTGCTGCTGCGCCTACGAAACCAGCGTTGTAGTCGATAGCAACTTCGTTAGCCTGATAGTCTGAACGGAGATCCTGATACTTACCCTGTGCATCAGTAGGACCGCCGCAGAGAGCGCCAACGAGAGTGTACTTTGATGGTGTTCCATCTGACTCAGCGGTATCTGTACCGGAAGCAGCTCTGTGGTGAGGCTTGCTTGAAGCGTTTGGCTTGTAACCTACAACGAGGCAGTATGACTGACCGTTAGCGAAAGCCTTGTCGCCTGTGAGGTACTGCATCTGACCCTTAGCCCAGTCTGCATTACCCTTGTTGTACTTAGCAGCTACGAGAGCGCACATCTGAGCAGTTGCATTGTGTCTTGCAGAACCCCATGCATCGATGAACTTATATCCATCACCGCTGAGTTCGCCGAGGTAGTTAGCAGCGCTCCAGTCGCCTGTGATCTCGCCCTTGAGCATAGCAGCACCGAGAGAAACGTTCTCCCAGCAGTGAACCCAGTAAGCAGTACCAACATTTTCAACATCGCTCTTGTAAGCGTTGTCCTTTGTAGCGAGGTACAGCCAGCCTGCAGCCCAGCCAAGCTCGTCGGAAGTATCCTTGTTTCCGTAGAACTCACATGAATATGAGCCCGGATGCTGTTTAGCGAAGTTGTAGAGAGCCTTAGCGTACTTGAGGTCATCAGGGTTGCCGAAGTTTACGTAGTTTGCAGCGAGAGCAGCAGCGTATTCAGCAACGATGTTAGCAGCTCCGTCTGAAGTCCAGAGCATACGTCCTCTGTCGCCCTGATTCTCCGGAGGTCCCCAGTAAGCGTGGTCGGTATTACCGTCACCCTTTTCGATGAGCACCTTAGAAACGGTGTCGCCGTTGAGGACAGTTGCGTCACGGAAGAACTTAGCGAAGTGGTCAGCGATGGTCTTATAGTGAGCAGCCTGACCTGTTGCCTCGAAAGCATCCTTGAATTCGTAATAAGCCCAGCCGAGTGTTGAAGCGGAGTAGCCCTGTGGCTGACCGAACATAACGTGGTCGCCTGCATCGTGGTAACCGCCGGGAACTTCGTCCTGAGTATGGCAGTTTCCTCTCCATGTAAGACGGCTGTTTGTTTCTACTTCGTTACCGCACATATTTGCGTCGTAGAAATAGAGGGAATACTGAAGGAGTTTTGCATAGTTGTCTGAATCTGCTGCGTTAGCTGAGAGAGAGGGGCTTACAACAGCAGTGAATGGTGCAGCCAGTGACGATAAAGCAACGGCACTGCTGACGAGCATTGATTTGAGTTTTTTAAACTTCATTGTAATCACACTTCTTTCCAAAAAGTCAATGAGCCTATAATATGTTGTACCTTTATTATACAATTTTTGCGCTGACAATAAGTTACGAAATGGTTACAGAGATATTACAATTCGGTGAAATGGCACCAAAAATTCATAAAATCGTCATATTGTGCAAAAAGCAGGATAAAATTTGTCTATAATCACGTTGAAATAAATCAACCACTGGTAGAAAAAACAACTGAGCGCAAAGGTTTCAACACCTCTGCGCTCATTGAATGTCACCCTGATATCACTCAGGAAGTGACAATAGTAATCCTAATTTGTATTTTTGTATTGTCAGGGCATCGCTGTTAGTGATGCCGTCGCCTCGTTTGCAAACATCAGCGGAGTCTTTGCCCTTTTCGGTTATATGAGAAGGGTCAGTGCCGTGGATGTCGAATTTATTGGGATTTGCGATAGACTGCATGATAAGGACGGAATCAGCAATGTTCACTTCCCTGTCGCAGTTTGCGTCACCGTACACAACAGGCGAAGGCTGAGTTGTTTCAACAGGCTGAGGAGGCCATCCCCAGTTCCAGCCCCACTGCCACGGATTATTTGTCGTAGTAGTTGTAGTGGTTGCAGGCTTTGTCTTTGTAGTTGTAGCTTTCGTGGTTGCCTTAGTTGTGGTAGTTGCCTTTGTTGTAGCTTTGGTAGTTGTAGTAGTTGTTGTGGTGGTTGTGGTTGTGGTTGTAGTTGTCACAGGCTTCGGGATATCGTTGAGGACTGCAAAATTATAGTTAAGTTCCTTAGCCATCTGCTGTGCGGTCGAGCCTTCAGCTCCATAGATAGTTCCGCCGAAAGAACCTGAATTATTGCTGTTGGTGATGCATGAAGCCTTGCCGACAAATCGGCAGTTGGTTGTCTGAAACTTTACTTCACGCAGATTCGGACAATTATAGAAAGCCTTGTCACCGACAGAAGCAACATTCGGCGGTATCGTTACAGAATTCAGACCGCTGTTCTGGAAAGCGCTTGCCGAAATTGAAGCCACCGACATAGGGATAGTCACCGATGTAAGGTTTGAAGCACCGCAGAACGATGCTCGTCCGACATTTGTAACGCCCTCGCAGATAACAACATTTCGTATCTGTGACATGATGTCATACCATGGTGTATAGGAAACTGTTTCCCATTCCGCAATAATGCCGTTTCCCGAAATAGTAAGAGTGCCATCCCTGAACGTCCAGTTAGTGCCGATACCGCACGCTCCCGATGATTCTCCCACCGTTTCCTCAATGACAACAGCAGACGGATCTATCTGTGCTGCAAAAGCCGTCTGTGATACAGATGCCGACAGGCCTAACCCCATTGCCAATGTCATGCATAAAATACGTGATACCGATTTCTTCATGCTTTCTTTCACTTTATATTACTCCTTCCGTGAATCAAGCAGAGTATTTGTCAAAATCTACCATATGCAATAAATATATATCTGCATGAAATTTGCATATATGTTTCGTGAAATCTCTGAACAGATTCACTAATTATTCAAGGCTTCGCCTCGTGCCATGATAATTGTTAATACATAGTAACACATATTTCACATGAAATCAAGTAATATTATCCAATCGGTGAAAATTTCAACATTTGTCTCAAAAAGATATTCCTTTCATAGTTGAAATGCAATAATTGTGAACAGCAATTTTTGGTTATCTTCCACGTAATAATTAATGCAGTATTAATAAGTTTTCTGTTAAAACAAAAGCGCCCCGAACATAAGGGGGGGTACTCTTACAGAAGTATTTACACGTGATATTGAGGAAAACCCTTTTGAAAAAGG
>JAEDMD010000263.1 GCA_016303195.1 Oscillospiraceae bacterium
CTTTGGCAGGTGGGGGTAAGGGGGAGGGCAGAGCCCTCCCTGAAAAGTAGAACAGTGAGCAAAGCTACGCTGTTCGGCTGGTCTGCATTTGTTTCCCTCGGCTTGACCGACGAGAGAAAAATGAGGGCGCTCGGAAAGCGCCCATACAAATCAGATAAACGGCTTGACCGATACTTGTACTGAACCGTCCGTCAAGCGTAGCTGCGCTCGCTTGACTGCTTTTTCAGGGAGGGCTCTGCCCTCCCTCGTTCACCCACCTGCCAAAGGGTTGTGATCCCTTTGGAAACCCAGCGTGCGCCTTCGGCGCTTTTTTTATTATGCATTTTTATTATTTTTTTAATTATGCTACACCTCGACAAGCCGCTATTTTTGTGGTATAATAAATATAACATCAAAATTTAAGGAAGATAAAAATGAACAAATACAAAAAGCTCGCCATGAATACTATGGTATTCGCTATCGGAACTTTCGGCTCGAAAATTCTTGTATTCCTGCTGAACCGACTGTATACAGCCAATTTCAGTGCCCATCAGACAGGTATCAAAAGCCTGCTGTTCACGATGGCACTGTTCTTACAGCCCATTTTCACTTTCGCTTTGCAGGAATATCTGATACGCTTCGGACTTGATAAAAAGTACGACAAACGCAAGGTTTTCAGCACATCCGCTGTCATAACCATCGTCGGAATGGTCGCAATGGCACTGGTAGTACCGCTTCTGAGAGCGATACCTGCACTGGACTTCCTGAAAGGCTACACGCTTCTGCTGATAGTCTATGTCACCACTTCGTCTCTGAGAATGCTGTGTCAGCAGTTTGTCCGCTCCATCGACAAGGTGAAGCTGTTCTCACTGGACGGTATCCTCGCAACTCTGACTTTTTTCATATTCAATATATTATTCATCCCCGTTCTGCACTGGGGCATAAAAGGCTTCATGCTGGCAACTATCTGCTCTGACTTCCTGTCAGCGGTATTCCTTTTCACAGTGGGCGGACTGAAAAAATATACAGGAATAAAATATTTCAGCTCCGATCTGGTCAGGGTAATGATGAAGTTCGCCGTTCCGCTCATCCCGACAATTGTTATGTGGACTATCACAAGCCTTTCCGACAGACTTTTCCTCAAGGCTATGCACAGCGATCTCCACCAGCTCGGCGAATCCGCCGCAGGTCTTTACGATGTTGCAAACGTTATCCCCGGACTTATATCAATGGTCTCCACCATCTTCTTTCAGGCATGGAATATGTCAGCCATAACCGAGAACGATTCCGCAGACCGTGACAGATTCTATACAAAAGTTTTCTCTGCTTATGAAGCTATGATGTTCATAGCCGCCGCAGGACTGATATTCTTCGTGAAATTCGTCTGCTCGCTCATTGCAGTCACAAAGAATTATGCCGAATACGGAACAGTTTATCTCTATGTTCCTGTACTGATAGTTGCAGTTGTGTTCATGTGCTTCGACCAGTTCCTCGGAAGTATCTATTCAGCCACAAAGCATCCGAGAAATTCATTCTGGACGGCATTCGTTGCCTGCGCTGTAAACATCCCCATGAACTATTTCCTCATCCCTGTCTGGGGCATCAACGGTGCGGCTATCGCAACACTTCTCAGCTATCTCATCTGCTTCTGGGCACGAATCATCGACGCAAGGTATTACGTTCCGTTCAGCTTCAACTACGCTAAAAATATGCTGAATACAGTGCTTCTTCTGGTAATGAGCGCTGTAATGATGACAGAAGTCAGATTCCATCTGCTGTGGGCATTCATCATCGGCGCAGTTGTAATAGTCATGAATTTCAAATCACTTCTCACCACTGTAAACAAACTGCTCAAAAGAGCGTAACCATAACGGACGGACAGCATCCGCCCATGCTCATAACTATATTTAAGGAGGTATATTTATGTCAACACCACACAACAACGCAAACAAAGGCGATATCGCAAAGACCGTCCTCATGCCCGGAGATCCGCTGAGAGCGAAGTTCATCGCCGAAAATTATCTGGATTCTCCCGTCTGCTACAACGAGGTAAGAGGAATGCTCGGCTACACGGGCACATACAAGGGCGTTCCCGTTTCGGTACAGGGAAGCGGCATGGGTATGCCTTCCATCGGCATTTACTCATGGGAGCTTTTCAACGAGTACGATGTGGAAAACATCATCCGTGTAGGCACAGCAGGAGCAGTTGCGGAAAATGTTCAGCTCAGGGATGTTATCATCAGCATGAGCGCAAGCACCAATTCCAACTATGCTTCACAGTATCGCCTTCCCGGAACATATGCCCCGACAGCTTCATGGTCACTTTTATCTGCGGCAGTAAAGGCGGCAGAAGAAAAAGGAAGCCGCTTCCATGTAGGAAATGTTCTTTCATCCGATACTTTCTATGACGATGCGGACAGCCTTGCGGAATGGCTTAAAATGGGAGTTCTCGGCATTGAAATGGAAACAGCGGCATTGTATATGAATGCGGCAAGAGCAGGAAAGAATGCACTGGGAATATTTACAGTTTCGGATTGTCCGCTGAAAGGATTATCGACATCGGCGGAGGAAAGACAGAATTCGTTCCGTGATATGATGGAGATAGCGCTGGAAACAGCGGCAGCAATAAGCAAATAAAAATAAAAAGCGCCGAAGGCGCACGCTGGGTTTCCAAAGGGTTCACGGTAGATTATAATATGAAGTGCAACAAATAAAAAAAGAATTGACTTCATCT
>JAEDMD010000029.1 GCA_016303195.1 Oscillospiraceae bacterium
TTCTACCAGATTTTTGGGTGTTTGTCGACTGCTCTTTCAGTATAACACTTCAAACATAGCTTACTGCACCGAGAGTCTCAACGGCAGGCATATTCTTGACAATTGCGTTGATCTTAGCCATTCTCTGCATACCGAGAGCAAGCACGATGGTAACGATAGTGGGTATACCCTCAGGGATAGCCGCAACCGCAAGTGAAACGGCTGTCATGAGAAGTTCAAGTACCTCTCTGCCCTGAAGAATGCCTATCAGGAACACGACAGCACAGATAACGATAACTGCTATGCCGAGGGTACGGCTGAGTTCGTTCATGCCCTTCTGGAGCGGAGATGGCTTTTCCTTTTCCTGTCCTACCATATCGGCTATCTTGCCTATCTGTGTATCCATACCAGTATGGATGACCTCACCGATACCTCGTCCGAATGTCACAACAGTGGTCATATATGCAAGATCAAGGCGGTCACCTATGCCTGTCTTATCATCAGGAACAAAGTTCTCGTCTTTTTCTATGGGAACAGATTCGCCCGTTAGCGCCTTTTCGTCCATCATCAGGCGAGCTGTTTCAAGCAGTTTCAGATCGGCAGGGACTTGTTTGCCTGCTTCAAGGACAACGATATCGCCAACAACGAGTTCCTACGAGGATATCTCTTTCGTCTCGCCGTCACGGATAACGGTAGCTTTCAGTACGGACATTTTCTTTAATGCGTCAAGTGCCTTCTGTGCCTTTCCCTCCTGCACTACGCCTATTACTGCATTGGCTATGACAATAGCAAGCATAATGACAGCTTCGCCGTAATCATGGAGAATGACCGAGATGATTATAGCCGCACCGAGTATCGCATTGGTGAAATTGAGTATCTGTGCGAGAAACATCTGCAGCAGTGTTTTCTGTTTCTCCTCTTTCAGACAGTTACGCCCGTTTTCAAGCAGGCGTTTTTCGGCTTCTGCCTGTGTAAGCCCTTTTAATTTGCTCATAAATATGGTTTACTCCTTTACATAAAAAATTATCGTAATCTATTTTACACCATATATCAAAAGCTGTCAATATCATATGATACGAAAGTCAGAGCAACAGCATTTACTTTTTTGTGGTAAGACATAGTTATTGCGAAACGACCGTAAAGCATCGCTGCGCTTGCTTTACTACTTTGTCAGGGGGACGCTGTCCCCCTCATTCACCCCCTGCAAGGGAGATAACATCCCCCTTGACCCCAGAATGTGCGCCTTCGGCGCTTTTTTATATTTTTTAAAAGTAAATGCTGTTGCCGTGATACGAAAGTTTTTTTCATTCCGCCGCCAGCCTGTATTTCCGACCATATGCGGTATAGCTTTCAATAAACTCAGGAGAACGCTCTGCTTTCAATCCGCTGAGATAATCATGACTGTTCATATTGGACTTTGATATCTGAATGATAGATACGGCTATATTAGAGCAGTGATCGGAAACTCTCTCGCAATTGATAAGCAGATCGGACAAGTAAACGCCAAGTTCAGGACTGCATTCGCCCTTGCGGAGTCTTGCGATGTGCTTATCTCTGATCGTTTTTGTCAGATCGTCAATGACCTCCTCAAGCGGTTCAACATTAAATGCTATTGAAGTATCCTCAGAGGAGAACGCTTTCACGGTCATTTCGGATATTTCGGTGAGTGCCGCAAAAAGTGTGGCAAAATCTTCTTTTGCATTTGCGGAAAACTCCTGACCGCTTTGCTTCATCTCCTGTCCTGTCTCGATCATATTGATAGCGTGATCGCTGATACGCTCAAAGTCGCTGATACAATGCAAAAGTTCTGTAACGATGCGGCTGTCAGAATCGGTCAGGCTGACGGAGGATAACTCCAGAAGAAAAGTGGAAAGCTGGTCTTCCATTTCATCCAGAAGCTGTTCCTTTTCCTCCACGCTCAGCACAGCCTTGTCAGTATAATCAAACATCGCCTGAAGCGCTTCATGCAGTGCTTCCTTTGCTCCCAGTGCCATGTCCACCGTCTTTTCTCTGCACTGTGAAACAGCGAGAGGCGGTGTTGCGATAAGTCGCTTATCGAGAAGAACAGATACCTCAGCTTCCTTGGAATCAGGTATCAGCTTTTTGGCGAGCTTTACAAGCTGATTGGAGAACGGCAGGAGTATCAGCGTAGTGACGATATTGAAAATGGAGTGAACAGCGGCAATTTCCACTGCACCGATCGGTCTGTCCACAAAGCTGAAATGAATGGCTGTATCAAGCCCATAGAATACAGCAAGGCAAACGACAGTGCCTATGATATTGAATGACATATGCACCACGGTAACACGCTTTGCGTTCTTGTTGACACCGATCGACGAGATCAACGCAGTCACGCAAGTACCGATATTCTGTCCCATGATGATAGGGATAGCCATTCTGTAAGAGATCGTACCAGTCAGCGACAATGCCTGCAAGATGCCCACAGATGCAGCCGAGGACTGTATAATACCCGTGAACACAGCGCCGAACAGAACGCTGAGAAGCGGGTTTTTGAATGCCACAAGAAGTTTGCTGAAGCCTTCCATTTCTGCAAGGGGCGAAACTGCGTCCTTCATCAGTTCCATACCGAACATCAGCACCGCAAAGCCCACCATGATCGTGCCGATGTCCTGACGCTTTTTCTTTTTGCTCATCATTATCATGATGATGCCGATAAGAGCAACTATCGGTGCAAAGTTTTCAGGCTTTAGCATTGAGATCAGCACATTGTTGCTTTGGATGCCGGCGGTACTGAGCAGCCACGCTGTCAGAGTTGTACCGATGTTTGAACCCATGATAACGCCAACGGTCTGTTCAAGCTGCATAATGTCCGAATTGACAAGTCCGACAAGCATAACCGTCATAGCTGACGAGGACTGCACGGCTATTGTGATGCCTGCACCGAGGGCAAGGCTTTTAAACGGATTAGAGGTCATTTTTTTGAGAGTCGCTTCCAGCTTGCCGCCTGCGATCTTCTCTAAGCTCTGTGACATAACGTGCATACCGAACAGAAAGAATGCAAGTCCTCCGCATAGTGTACATATTGAAAAAATGTTCATTTTATTCTCCTTATCTGAATTTGACAGAGATGCTTGTTCCCACACCAACTGTGCTTTCAACATCTATCTTAGCCCCGTGACGCTCTGCGATATGACGCACGATAGAAAGTCCAAGCCCTGTGCCGCCTTTTGCACGGCTGCGGCTCTTGTCAATGCGATAAAACCGCTCGAATATACGGGGGATACTTTCATGCGGTATGCCAAGTCCCGTGTCGGTCACGATCAGTTTCTTTTCAGATATTACGATTTCGATATTGCCGTTTTCACGGTTATATTTGATCGCATTATCCACAAGGTTGTAGATCAGTTCGGTGATCTCCGTCCTGCTGCCTGTGATTATTTCACTTTCTCCGCTGACATTAATCCTGATACCACGCTTTTCCGCCTGCTGTGTCAGACGTTCTTTACAATCCTCGGCAACTGCTTTCAGGTCGATCTCATCATCATGGGGCATATCACCAATGCTGTCAAGCTCGGAAAGCCGAAGTATATCGCCGATAAGTGCAAGCATTCGGGCAGATTCCTTTCTGATCTTCCCTGCAAATTGCACACTGTCCTCCCCCTGCGCCATTCCCGATTCTATCAGTTCAGCATAGCCCGAAATAGAGGTCAGCGGTGTTTTCAGCTCGTGAGAAACATTTGCCGTAAACTCCTGCCGCATTTCGCTCTGTGCATTTCTTGCATTTCGTATCTCCTCCACAAGGGGGATAACTTCGGGGTATATTTCTGCATCAGTGACAGATATTTCCTTTTCAAGTATCTCAGGTATTCTTTTTAACGGGGCTATCAGTTTTTCGGTCAGCTTGACCGATACAATAAGCGAAACCATGATGATGCCGATAATAACGAACAATATGATAAGCAATGAGCGTTCAAACAGTGCAATGATCGAATCTGTCTGTATCGAAACACGCAGTATACTGTTGTCATCGAGCTTTACAGCATAGTAATGGTCTTCTGTTCCCAGTGTATCGGAAAGGCGGGTGTCGCTGCCCGTTCCTGTCCGTGCGGCAGACTTGATCTCCGGTCTGTCAAGGTGATTTGTCATGGTCATGTGGTCTGCATCGCTCTCATACAGTACATTACCGTCCTTGCCGATCAGCGTTATGCGGAAATTTTCGCCCGAAAACTTTTTCAGCTCGTCAGGTGAAGAAAGCATATCATAGCTTTCAGCCACCAGCCTGCATTCGTGGACGAGGTTTTCCTCCACCTCACGGCGGAAAAATCCGTAATATGCAAAAGTTGTTGCCATGATGCCCACTATCGCAGTGATAATGCCCATATAAAACAGGCTGAGTACGATCTTTCTCTCCATATTACTCGTCCTTATCCAGCTTGTAGCCTACGTTTCGGACAGTTCCTATATATCTTCCGCACTCGCCCAGCTTCGCTCGCAGAGTACGGATATGTACATCAAGGGTACGCCCTGTGCTTTCCTGTCCCCATATCGTATTAATGAGATAGTCACGTGCAAAAGCCTTGCCAGGACTTTTTATCAATGTTTTCAGCAGCTCAAATTCCTTGTATGTTAGCTCAGTCTGCTTACCCGATATGAACACCTTTCGGGTATCCTCGTTCAGCAGTATCTCGGCATATCGGTATTCATTGCTCTGGCTTTTCCCTCTCAGCCTTGCCTTCACACGGCTGACAAGCTCCATAACGCCAAATGGTTTGCACAAATAATCATCAGCACCGAGGTCAAGACCTTTCACTCGGTCAAGCTCGGTTGTCTTTGCGGAAATGATGATGACAGGTATTTTTTCGGTAACGGGATCATCACGCAGCTTGCTGAGTATCGCAAGTCCGTCGTCCCCCGGCAGCATAATGTCAAGCAATATGAGATCTGGAACAGCTTTGGTTATCGCTTGATAGAACCCTTTGGAGCTTGCAAAGCATTCAGTATCATAACCGCTGTTTCTCATCGCAAATGCTTCAAGTTCACGGATATTATCATCATCTTCAACGATGTATATTAGCATAGTATCACACTCCTGACAATACCAGTATAACATAGTAATGTAAATTTGACCAGTACAACTATGTAAATTCCATGTTAAATCGAGAGCGGAGCGGGACAGCCGTTCAGCGTGAAATTGTTATGGGGAAAAATAAAAAAGCTGCGGAGCGGAGAACGCTCACACAGCTTATATAAATATTTAGAACCTGTCCACATAATCACAGATGTTTCCGCCTCTATGATTATTTTTTGATATACTCATCAAGAGTTATGGAATTACCGCTTGAAGTATATGCATAATAAGAAAGAACTATGGTTGCATCTTTGCCGTCCACTATTCCGTCTTTATTAACTTCTGCGGCTTCTATCTGCTCCTCGCTCAGATCGCCTTTCTGTCCTGTTGATGTTTTTGCGTAGTGTGTAAGGATAGCTGTTGCGTCTCTGCCGTCGATCACATCATCCTTTGTTACATCGCCTGCTTTTATATTGTTGTTTTTGGCTGATGTAGTTGTTGCAGATGTTGTCGCAGCAGTTGTTGTAGTTGTTGTTGCAGATGTTGTCGTAGCAGTTGTTGTATCAGGTATATCGCCGTCAGGGATATTCTTGATAAATTCTGCATTTACATAGCCGACATTCCCCTTAAATTCAGTCTTGTACCAGCCGTCTGTATCGCACTTATAGATATTTATCTGAGTTCCCTGCGGTATCTCATCTATTATAGTTGATTTGATATCAGGCTTTTCTCTGAGGTTGAGTCCGCCTGACTGTGTATCGACATATCCGCCGAATAATCTTTCTTCATTAAAGACGCTGTAAGAATAACTGCTGAGAACGAATCTGTCGCCCTCCTTTACAAATTCAAATATACCGTATCCGTCTCTCTGACTGAATCCCTCTGTTGCAGCCTTGAATCCTTTATCGGTTATGCTGAGTATTTTCATTCCGTCATTCAGGTTGAAATCAGGAGACACCTGACCTTCATCTGCTATTCTGTAAACTGTGCCATCTTTTTCAACAAGGCGTTTTTCGATATTTGCAAAGAGCATTTTTCTCGGCTGGTCTGTGCAGGCATTCGCAACCAGTGATTTCAGCTCATCAATGGTGTACATCTGATCTGCATCCTTTGCATACTCAACACCATCTATCTTAATTTTCTCCTTTGCATCCGTATCTGCGCCTTTTTCTAAATACCTCATGCAATAAATCATTGATGCAACTCTTGATTCAGCGCATAACTTATGATCTTCGATAGACTTATTAAAAGTATAAGTGTCATAATCAATACCGCTTAACTTCCATGTATCGCCGTCAGCGGTGAATACCGCTCTTGTATGGCCGGATGCGCCGATCCCGTTCAGAGCTATGGTCGTTGCATTGAATGACTTGTCCGTCTTATCAGTTATTATTACTCCGCATGATGTATTTATTCCGACTGACCCTTTGCCGGCGTAGCTTTCATAAAGAATACCGTCTTTTTCTATGAATCTTTCATCACAGTATTCAAGCAAAGTCTTGTTCATAGCGCCTGCTGTATTTTCGTTGATGAATTTCTTTATATCGGCAATTGAAGTATACTCTTTATTTGTTACCTTATAATACGGGATATTATCTTTCTTGAAAAATACTTCCATATCACTTTCAAGACCGCCTGATGTGATCTTTTCTATCAGAAGATAATTTTCAATTCTTTGAACCGTCAGATCATTCAGTTCCTGATCGTAGTTCTTATCACGCACAAGATGAGCCATACCGCCGTTTCCAAGATTTATAATATCAGAGCCTTCAATGCGGTATCCGCCAAAATCTGCGTTGGTATCACCGGTAGAGAACAACAGGTAAGGGATACTGCTTCCGTCTGAATAAGTTTCGGCAGACGTGGTAATTTTTCCGTTAAATAAACTGCCCTCAGCATTTTTGAATGTAAATGTTCCGTCTTCATTTACAGTTACCCGTCCGTTATATTTTGAGCAAATATCAACAGTATAACCGCCGTCTGCAACTTCATAGATCCAGTTTCCTGCAAGTTCTTTAAATTCCGCATTATTATCCGCTTCATCATTTGAACTTTTGAATGAATAACTGCTTATCTTCCATGTGTTTCCGTCAGCCTTGAATACAGCCTTACCGTAGTCGTTCATATCGTCTTTTTTCTTTGTAACTGCGGTAAAAGCGTCCATAGCAGGCTCAGTTATCTCAACACCACCATCGGTAAGGAATGTGAAGAAGAAGCGACCCGAATTTCTTTTATATAGTCCGTCTTCCTTTTCGATCAGGCTCTTTTCACATTTTTCAATAAATTCATCTTTAAGACTGCCTGTGCAGGTATCAGCGATAAACTTCTTTACGCTTTCAACAGTAGTAAAGCGCTCATCATCCACTTTGGAATAATCCTCCAATTTGCTGTCCGAACCATCTGTCAGTGAGAATATAGTATTCATATTCTTCATAGCCTCAACAGCGGCAGTTTCTCTGTCAGTATTTTTTTCAGCCGATTCTTCAGTGACAGCGGTTGCAGCTGCGGTATCATCTGCCGAAACAGGTGTTGGCATCATAGTGAACATCATACCAAGAGTAACAAGATAAGTAACTAATTTTTTCATAATCATTCTCCTTTGCATTTATGGGTTTCAGAACTTTTTCACGAATAAAAGAATAACCTCTGCTGACAATGTTATTATAACACATCACCAAAGGTTATGTTGTATAATTACAAAATTGTAATTATCTTTATCAGCCGAATGATTCCGCCTGATAACACTTTTCTTTTTTATTGTGGGTGATATCTTCCCATATCAGAGAATCATCGTCAAAATAGAATCTCGCTGAACAATTATCTTCCAGCAGTTCATATGGATAAGCAAGATCACACTCTTTTTTCCTTCTCCCATGCATACAAGCATATTTTCTTTTTCATCGTATACGCAGTTATAATGCCATACTATACTGTCCTTATTCTCCGATATAATAACGACAAAGATATCATTGTACATCGATACCCTGATACTTGTTTTTTCGTTTTCCCATAAGCCTACAAAAAATTCACCAGGCGATTTTTTTCTTTCAGAACATCTTATACGCAGATCCACATTATCATCCATATAGATCTTGTCGTAATCCTGCTGTTCGCAGTAACAGAAAGACCAGAGATACTGACCGTAATCATAGAAAGCAAATATGGGAAATCCCTCGTCATTGTATTCCTGTCTTACTATCCCGTATCTGTTTTCACTGCCGTCAAGCGAAGAATATGTATAATGTCCGTCATCTTCAATGTCAAGGTATCCGATAGTTACATATTCATGAGAAAAAATGCTTTCATGCCTGACTTCCTGATACTCCCATCGGTAAGCTATAATATCTATATCATAACATGATTCATATTCAGATACACGAACTAAACGTGAATCACCGCCGTTTCCCGTATAGTACACATTACTATCCGACTGTTCGCAGAAACAGGATGTCCATATATTACCACTATCGCCATCTTCACAGAAAGCATAATAATGCTTTTCTCTGCCATCGGAGTATTTTTCGGATTTTAGAATAATACTTCCGCTTCTCTCATCAGGGTCAGCATAGGGAGAATATGTATAATTTCCTGATTCATCGATCACAAGACTGCCAAGAGTTGTATATCCGCCGTTTGAACGGTCACGCTCCTGATATTCCCATTCACCTGCAAGAGACTCAAAATCAGCGTTTTCCGCAATATCATCTTCTCTTATGAGATGAGCTGTTTCATTTTCTTCAACAAGCAGGATACCGTCCGCATCATCTGCAAAATGGCACTCTGTAAGCAGGTTATCATTTTTATCAATGAAAACATAGGTCTGATACTCCGTACCGTCAAAATAATTATTTATTTCTCTGTGTATCTTTCCGCACTTTCTGTCTGCGCCATCGCCTGTACTGAATTCAAATGAACCGTCTTTATCTATTATAATACAGCCGTCGCTGACGTACTGATGTTCGGAAATACGCTTCTGATATATCCATTTTCCTTCTATTTCACTGAATTCGGAGGAGATGTCCTGTACTTCGGCTGTTGTTGTTTTAACCGAACTTTCATATCCGTCCGTGACAACAGCAGTACTTTCTTCTGCGTTAGCGCTGTTTACAGCAGAGGTGATGTCGCTTTTGCTTTCCTTATCATCATTTTCAGAAATGATCTGAACAGGCTTCAAGACAGAGCCTTCATCTGTTCCGCCATCCTCAGAAGAAGATAGTTTCTTTATTTTAATTGTGTCTGCCATCACGGTAGTTGTCAGTATATGTTTATCAGATGAAGTCACCGCAGTTGTTTTCAATGTTGTTACCAATTTTTGTATAGTCCTGTCAGGAATCGGTTCTTTATCGATTTTTCCGCATGATGTCATTGCACCCATTGCCAGAGAAAAAGCAATGCAGATAATTATTTTTTTCATGACGCTACCACCTTTGGATTCAGAATATTACACGCCGCAGAACATATTCGCCTTCGGAAGTCGAGGCTATCTCATACGTACTCATATCGTCCAGTGCAAGATGTTTCTTGAGCCTTGATATATTAACTCTTATGGTATTTTTGCTGTCCTCAACATCACAGCCGTAAATATTTTTGTATATGTCATGATAACTGATACGTGAACCTATGTGAGATGCCAGCAAGTAGAGTATCTGAAGCTCACGCTGCGGCAGAGAACACTCATTCCCGTCAAGTGTGACGATACCGGAAAAAAGGTCAATGGTGAGATATGGCAGTTCAATTTTCGGATGCTGAGCCTGCTGATTTGTACTGCGCCGAAGCTGTGCCTCGATACGAGCCTTTAATACATTAAGGTCATAGGGCTTGGTTATATAATCATCACCGCCGCTTCTGAATCCCATTATAACGCTGTCATTCTCATCACGGGCAGTAAGAAAAATAACAGGAGCCTGTGTTTTGGTACGGAGCAGTTTGCAGAATTCCATGCCATCGCCGTCGGGAAGCATGACATCAAGCAGTACAAGATCGGGAACACATTCTTCGAGTTTGAATGCGGCTGACTGTAATGAATCTGCACAATGCACGGTATATCCGTCGTTTTCAAGGAACGACCTGTTGATTCGCATAATATCCGAATCGTCTTCAACTAATAATATATGTGGCATATTACACCTCTTAAATTACAAAAATGTAATTGTTCTTGAAATCTGCGCTGAATATGGTATAATGAATGTAAACATTCATTATAAATTTATTAAAATTTCATTGCAGAAAGAAGGGAAATAAATGGAAAAAGAAATATCCAAAAGCCGTTCGCTTCGGAGAAAGCTCCTTACCGCACTTATAACCTGTCTGCTGACAGTTTTCATTTTATGTACTGCAATATTCGATATAACGTATAATCAGACAGCTAAAACCGTAATACATCATTCAAACGAACTGGCAGATGATACAGTTTCCGTTATTTCAGATTCTGTATATCAACACGATCTCAGTGCCATACAAAATGTTCTGCGCAGTTTCTGCAACGAGACAAGCCTTGAAATGCGGGCATACGGCTATTTTCCGTCGCAGCATAATGAATTCATCAGCTATGTTGAGCATAAAGCCGCTACATACTTCAACTACGATTTTTTTGAGTCATGTATTTTCTTCATTCTGACTGATGACGGTATAAGCGGTTTCATGATAGAAAACGGAAATGAGGGAGAAAAATATATTTCCGAAGCAGTTTCGGCATTTGATGCAAAGTTAAATGCAGATGCCGGTTTCTACGGTGATTCTCCCACATATCTGAGCTACATGAATAAATGCAGGGAAAACGCTTCGGGCGACTTCCTGAAAGAAGGAAACGGCTATATGATAGCATGGGATAACATGATAAATTTCACTGATACAGAATTATGTGTGGGCATAGTAAAATGTGAAGCGAATTCAGCCATTGCACCGATAAAAACTCTTGCAAGTGAAGAAGCATCCACGCTTATTGATAATATGGACTCACTGTTCAGAAAATACATATATATAATGATAGCTTCACTTTTCAGCATATTCATTGTTTTTGTCATCGTATCAGCCGTACTTTCCAAAAAGCTATCCGCCCCTGTTGTTTCCGAACATGATATGCTTGTCAAATTAAACGAAATGAAAACTGCTTTTTTGTCAGATGCCTCCCATGAACTGAAAACACCTCTTGCCGCAATGTCAGGATATGCACAGAATGCGGAAATAGAGCTGTTGAACGGTGATGATATGGGAGCTGTACAGGAAAAGCTGAAAAGAATATCATCCGAAGCAAACAGAATGGCGCTTATGGTCACACAGATACTTGACGCTACCCGTATCGAAGAAGGAAGAATGGTGCTTGACCTTTCGTCATGTGATCTGGAACAGCTTGTACGTGAGACTGTTGAAACTTATTTTGCAGTTCTCAACAAGAACAACAACCGCCTTGCACTGCGTATCCCTCTTGAGCTTCCGATTGTGGAAGCCGACCCTTCAAGATTAAAACGAGTATTCGTAAACCTTATCTCAAACGCACTGAAGCACACATATAACGGCACAATTCTTATAAAGGCAGAGACGGATGAAGGCTTCATAAAGGTAGCTGTAAAGGATACAGGCAGTGGTATATCTCCGGAAGATATGCCTCATATCTGGGAACGCTACTACAAAGGCAAGCATTCTGAAACAGGCACAGGTCTTGGATTGTTCATATGCAAATTCATAATCGAATCTCATGGCGGAAAGATATGGGCTGAAAGTAAAGTTGGAAAAGGAACGGAATTCATATTCACCCTTCCGCTTAATAAATAAGACATTGAACTAACTTTTACAGTATATAGTCATTATACAAAAAAAGCAGACAAAAGTCAACCACATATTCAGAACCTGTCCACATAATACACCATAGAAAATGACGGTCAGGACAAAGCGTTCTGACCTCTGTTTTTACATCAGCTTGATTTTATCAGAGTAATACACTCTTACACTGCACGGCAACAGCATTTACTTTTTTTGCGTTAAATCATAGATATTGAGAAACGTCCGTAAAGCATCGCTGCGCTTGCTTTACTGCTTTTTCAGGGGGACGCTGTCCCCCTCATTCACCCCCTGCAAGGGAGATAACATCCCCCTTGACCCCAGAAATGCCGCCTTCGGCGGTTTTATTTTTTTAAAAGTAAATGCTGTTACCGTACTTACACTGCTTTTTTACTTGAACTTATAACATATCTATGGTATAATATAAAAAAATCTGATTCCAATAAGAGGAGCAACAAGTATGACCGCAATCACAGAAAAAATCAGAGCATGGATGAAACGCTCGGAAGACCGTGCAGAACTTACGATAGACAGCTTGTGTCTTGTGGCTTCCTATGGACTGATATTCATGCTTCCGCAAAAGATGAATATTTTATTCTGGACCATTTTTGGCGTTTCGGCATTTTTATTCTGTGTCGGCTTTTTCCGTATGGGAGCTGTCACAGACAAATGCAAGTCTAAGAAAGCGAAGCGCTGTTTGGACATTTTGCTGACAGTGTTCGGTATCGTGCTGAACTGTTCCGGTGTACTTGCGATATGGAAAGCGCATGGCATTGAACGTGGGATATGCATTGCAGTACTGCTTCTGATCGAAGCGATCGTCATGTATTCGTCTGCCGCAAGCCGTGCGGTCACATTGCGCTTTCAGTGGTTAATATCCTTGATTTTTCGTGCCGCCGCAGTTCCTATGGCACTCGGAGGCATCACAGCCATTGCAGATTCGATCATAAACTCTGTTTCCGTCACCAATATCGCCATTGGAGTGTTTCTGCTGATCGAAGGCATTGTGTTCTGGGCGATAGGCGCGGCAACGATCCGTTCAATCCATCATTCTCTCCGATCAGAGCTGTACCCAATATGAACAAAACTGTGCAGGAACTCTGCGATGCGCTTGCAGGCACAGAAACTCAGCTCGGTTTCCCCTGGATAGGCAAAGTAAGAACTTCCAAAGAAGAAACCATCATCTACGGTCCGACTGAGGAAGATGTTTTCGTATACGGTCATTACCATTCGGGCAGATTTTACATTGTCTCCAATGATGATATATCCCTACTGGATGCGGAACAAGCCGATGCACACCGTACTGCGGAGAAACCTGACAGCAAGGGAAGATGCCTTGATGCAGAATTACTGCCCGAAGCGTATTCCAATATGATAGCAAGGTATCTGGAAAACGGAAATGCCGTATGGAGCGGTAAAATAAACAAGCATAAAGATTAAGAACCTGTCCACATAGGGTGAATGTACGGATTATCAGGCATAATTTTGTCGGTGACAAGGCAAAAATCCGCCGACGGGCTGTCGCCCTTCAAGGATTTTTAACGCAGTAACCGGCAAAATTTGACGAAAAGACGTGCATGAATCCCTATGTGGACAGGTTCTAAGGCATTGCCGTTCTGTGACCACTCACTATCTGAAAAATTTACAGGAACTTCAAAT
>JAEDMD010000264.1 GCA_016303195.1 Oscillospiraceae bacterium
ATCTCGGCATTGCCAATTCGGGTATTGCTAACATATACTGCACCTCCAATTTCATGGTAACCATATTATAGCCTACAATGATTTCAGAGTCCAGCCCTGCGGAGATTTTGTAATAATAATTGTGCAGGGCGCAGCAATATTACAAAAATCCTCAGTGCAATGCGCTGTACTATTCAAGGTCATTCCGCTTACGCTTCTGCTGTTGTCCTCGGCTCTGCTCATGGCGGAGATATTCCTCGATCGTCCTCGTCGCTTCGGACAGCTCACGGGACTTCTTATCCGCCTGATTGTATTCCGTATTTTTCTTCGCCAGCTTTTTCTGCAAAGATTCGATATGCTTTTCAAGATTTTCCACCTTTGGAATATTACCTGACGGATAAAGTTCCAAAACCTGTTTGCAGGTTTCGTGATACTCTGCAATCTCGCCGCTGTGTTCCTTGCGATACTTCTTTTCGTCCTTACCGCTGAGAGCTTTCAATTCCTCCCCGATATGCTTGACCTTGCGATATTTTTTCAGCACTTTGAGCTTGACCTGCAAGTCTTCAATCTGAGTGTTCAGGTCATTCAGCTCACCGACAAGATGCGTTCGATAAATAAACGCTGCCATTGCAGCACCACGCACCTGATCCGGCTCGACACCGTACTGAGCGATGATGTTTTTGGCGATACTTGCTACCTTCATATTGCCACGGTCGATAGCGTCCCGAACAAACTTGTTCTCCTCCGCTTTTGGAGTAATGACCTTGACTTTGATTCTCGGAACATACATCATAGCGCCCTGATACTGTGCAATGCGACCTTTTATCTGCTCAGTTTCATAATACCAGCCGAGCGTTCTGCTACGAGTGAACTTCGCCCTCGGATTACGCTCTTTCTGCTCCGCAAGCATAAATTTCAGGTCGATCTTGTGGTCGGGATTATACTCATACAGTATGCCGTGATCTGCACATTTTGAGAGAAAATCCTCAAAGTTCTCACTCTCTTTCACGACCTGATCTATGGCATATTTCAGCTTCGCTTTCCATGATAAGCCTTGCCGTGACATATCCCACTCCCAATGGCTCTTACCCTTGCCCATTTCAGGGCGTGCAATAACAGACAGATTATTCTCCTTACAAAGCTCGTCCGAGATACGGCGCACCTCTGCCCACGCACGGTTTTTTTTCTTGCCCTGATTATGCTCGGTTTCAAACGTCCTGCCCGTGATAAAATTCGTATTATTCACGATGATATGTGCGTGGCAATGTTCATGGTCGGTATGTATTGCAATGACATATTGATACTGTTCTTTCAGTAATCGGTGGCATAGCTCCTGAGCTATCTCCATAGCCTTTTCGGGTGTTACTTCATTCGGGCTGAACGACTGAATTATGTGCTGTGCTTTGGTGGTGCTTCGCCCTGTTCCGAAACGCTGTCGGACAGCTCGGAACTCTGCGGCTGCCCGGACGGGTTCTGTCTCGCACATAAAAGACTCGACAAGCGAATGACCTCTGGTCTTATTCCCGTCCACGATGTATTCAAGGCTTCCGCACACTGAGTCGCTGATTGAATGTAGCTTAGTAACTGCCAAATCGCATTCACACTCTCTTTCGTTGTAGTAATATCATCATCGTATATTCTGCCTGTTTTATTGGCACGTCGGGCTATCTGATTCACGTTCGATGAAAGCCCTCTGACCGCCCCGATAATGCCGTTCATATCACCCTGATCCATCATCAGAACATAGTGTGCCTTTGCACACTCCCTGACATAGCTGGATTTCTTCACATGAAGCAACTCCGCCTGATTACAGATATGCTCCCACTCTGTATCATTGAAGCGGATATTGAGGGTATGATTACGGCACTGGTTTCTGCCGTCAAGATACTCCTGCTCGTCTGCGGTAAGCTCATCGGGACTGACCTTTTCAAGCACTCCGTCAAGTTCCTCACGCATACCGTCACGGGTATAATTCAAGGCAAGCTCGGTGCTGTCCTTGTGACCATAGTCACGCTTGTAATTCTTCTCTGCTTTTGTCATAAATCTTTCCTTTCGTCCTTGACCGCATCAGCGGTCTTTTTTATTTAGGGGTCTTAGGGGAAATTTTCCCCTGACAAGCATCGTGATAAAGTCCCGTTTCTCCGAAACGTGGCGCATATCACCGTGCTTGCGAACTGAGAGTGCCGATTTTTCATCGGCACGACTTTTACCGCCATTCGGCGGTTTTCTCGCTGTTATTGCGAGAATTGGAGCGTCAGCGACTTTCTATCTATTATGCCGCCGCTTCGGTCGGTGGTCATATCGCTCACGCTCTGCGGTGATGCCCTCCCTCTGTTCACAATATTATTGTAATAAAGCTCGGCGCAGTTATTGCGCAACTTGGGCGGCAGTCTGATGAAAATATGTCTCCATATATCAATACCAAAATATGAGCCGTATCGTTAAGTATCTACGCTGAAAATTTCGGAAAATATGCGACAGGATATTTGTGCATAACGGAGATTATTTCGGCGGTACTTAACGATAGCCTGTTTTTATTGGTAATGATATGTAGAGGACTGCAACCGACATGATGAAAACACCCTCCACTATACAACCGTAGTTTTTGGATTTTGGGGCATGATTTTCTGGAAAGTTTACAATTTGTTCATGGTAGTTCTCCCTATCGACTAAATTCAACACCGGAAAACTATTTATT
>JAEDMD010000030.1 GCA_016303195.1 Oscillospiraceae bacterium
CCCAGAACGTGCGCCTGCGGCGCTTTTTTATATTTTTTAAAAGTAAATGCTGTTGACGTGTTTTAAGGTCAAATAATGAGATTCAAGTTTACGCAGAATATCCAAATCGTAGGGGCTGCCTTTGGCAGTCCTTATAATAACACCAAATTTCAGGAGGACCGCCGAAGGCGGCCCCTACAATTTCTTTCCTGCATTTGACAAAATGAGCGCACCTCGGAAGGTGCGCCCATGAAATAGATTATTCCTTTACATATACCGCAGTTATCTCGCAGATGAAAGCCTTGTGGTAAGGCTCTGCGCCGTAGAACTGCTGCTGTAATCCCTCGTCAGTGAGGAACTTGCTCTCGTCCATATCATATGAATAGAGCTTGCGGAGAACGAACACCATGTCAGCCTCCTCGAAACCGATACAGCCGTCAAGCTCAGCAGGTGTAAGGCCGTCAATATGCATCTTATCAACATCTCTGCCTGAGTTGTTGCCGCAGAAAGCAAGCTCCTTGCGGTTAGCCATTGTGAAGAATGAAGCTGTGAAGAATTCGTCCTTATTTATGAATTCAAGAGTATAGCGGTTCGGACGGATGTAGGCTGTGAAAACGTCCTTGTTCCAGAGTCTGCCAAGCTGTCCCCATGAAGCAGTCATAGGATTGTACTTTTCCTTGTTTCCGCCTGTGAGGAGCATCCAGTCTCTGCCCATTCTGAGGAACGGATTGAAGCTGAGTTCACTGATATCGATTTTTTTGAATGACATGAATATCTCTCCTTTGGATTTTGATTTTGATTCTGATTTATTTACTCAGCCGCAGTGCGGCTTTATAGCGAAGTCGGAGCTTGTCGGTAATGAGAGCGATGAACTCCGAATTGGTGGGCTTACCCTTGCCTGTGTCAACGGTATAGCCGAAGAATGAATTGAGCGTGTCAACATTTCCTCTGTCCCATGCTATCTCGATGGCATGGCGGATCGCTCTCTCCACTCTTGAAGATGTTGTATCATAGATATTGGCAACTGTGGGATACAGCAGTTTCGTAACGCTGTCGAGAAGGGTCTTGTCCTCTATTGAATAGAGAATGGCTGTCCTGAGATAGTGATAACCCTTGATATGTGCAGGAACACCAAGCTGATGTATGATATCCGTCACAACGATCTCCATATCGTCGCTGAGGCTGTTTGCCCTGTCGCCGACAGCAGAATTGATAGCACTGCAAAGGTCATCGGCATCATAAGGCTTCAGCAGAAAGCGTGAAGCGCCGTTTTCAGTTACCTGACGCTCGATGAATTCGTTGTCATAGGCGGAAACTACGATAAATACGGGGAATTTCACACCCATTTCCCTTACGCCTTTCATGACTGCGATAACATCGCCGTTCTGTGCATCAACATCAAGCACCGCAACATCGGGAGTATCTTTCCTTATGGATTCAAGAATGACACCCATATCCTTTCTTCTTGTGTAAGCGTACATACCTCTTTCACGGAGTTTATTCGCTATGCTTACACCTGTTTCTGCCGAATCGTCACCGATAAGTACCTTTATTTTGCTGTTCATTGTTTTATACCTCCTGTATGGTTTTTTATCACGATTATCATGATATCACACAAGGAAGTACCTTCGCAACGGAGAATACGGGGTTTTATTGGATTTTAACATCGGGAAATGGAGTAAAGCAGAAGGTGAAGAAACTGCCGTCGAAAACTTGTGGCGAATACTGATGAAAGCTGTATTTTACGGTTGTCATATCTTTTTACCTTTTGCGAGAATATCGTCAACAATTGTCCGCACACGTGTTCCCGGAGGGAAAAGTCTGTCGGCAAGCCTTGCAACAGCGTTCTTTTTGGCTTTGTGTGCGTAAACGGGGGCAAGATCGGGTTCTTCGTCATTTTTAGTCCAACTGCCCGATACATCATCCGAAAGATAAGGGCTTACAATGTCCCTGTCAGCGGAATATGCGTATTTTTCGAGGAAAACCAGCGGAAGCTCACATCCCTTTCTGCCGAGAACATCTTTCAGCGAGCTGAAATTCATTGCAAACATATCCCTGAAATCCGCAAGACCGTCCATAGCCTGCGGACATTTTTCAAGCGCCTCCCTGACAGCATCCTGCATGGGAGAAAGCTCGGTTTTCTCTGCAAGGCTGAGACTTCCGAGAACGAGGAAACCCAGCATATAAGGGTCTGAGCAGAAATCGCTGTGAACTGTTTTCTTCTGAGGGACATCGAAGCCGTAACAGCAGTAAAGTCCCCATGCACAGCGGAGGGCGAAGAAACCGTCCGTATCATAATCATAGAGGTATTCGCCCTGCAAATATCCACGGAAACGTCCCGACCTGATCGCAAGGGGGATCGAGGACTGCATCAGCAGAGCCTTAGTACCTCGTAAAATAGGCGCTTCAACGTCATTCTGCACATCGCTTCCGATATGGATTATCGTTGAAGGCTTACCCTTAGCCTTTTTCAGCACGATGTCGAGAAAGGCAGTTTCAGCGGACGCAGGAACGGTCAGTTCGTTGTGGAGTATAAGGATATTATAGCCGATATATCCGCATTTTTCAAGTATCCGCTTCATCATTTCACGGGGATAAATGCCCATGTAGGTGATGATTATTTTCTTTTTTCCGCTGAGCGCCTTGTTGAAAAGTGTCAGACCGCTGTTTCTCGGAATGGCGAACTGTTCATAGAGTTCACATTCACGCTTCATGAGCGTATCACGCTGTTCCTCGGTGATATCGCACTGTTTCATGAGTACATCGTACACAGCGGCTAAAGTCATCTGACCTTTCAATGACAGCTTTTTTTCAGCCATTTCCTCGGCATCTGAGCGGACATCAGCGAAACTTCGGGATTTTTTTGTCATCCCCTTGAAATCCTGCTCCATCAGTGCGAAAATATCCGATTTTTCGGCAAATGGAAGAACGATGAGGGTCTCATCGAGTTTGAAGCTGACGGTCTTTATATCGGATTTAGCAATTTCAGCCGTCATTTTCGCCATGAGTTCGCTCTGCACAGCGGAGAGAGGACGGCGGAGTTTAAGATCGTTCATAGTTCACCTCGCTTAAGGCAACACCGCCAGCTCTGTGCGGTATTGCCTTAATAAAAATTTTTACATTGGCAGTCATACAGAGGAAAACAGTTCCTCCATCCGTAAAGTATCGCCTTAATTCTTGGTTAGTTCCGTATATTCATCCAGTGTCAGCGTTCCCTCGGAATTATATACCTTTATCAGTGCATCCTTGGAAATATATCTCTCGGATAAATTTCCCTTTGCATCAATGATATGATCGCCGTTTGCCAATCCGAAGAACGACCAGACCGCATTGTCACGGAACGAAATATCCATATCGGGAACACATCCGCAGTCACTTAAAGCAAGTATCTTATCCTTGCCCACGTACTTCTGCAAAGCCGCAAAAGGCTCGCTGAAACAGTCGCCGTAATCTTTGGCATCCACCTTGAAATAGCCAGCGGAAGCGATGTCAAAAGTATTCTTGTCAACCAGTGACTCCTCGCTCTGACCGTTCCACACCCACAGAAGATTATTCAGCTTGTGGTATTCGGTCATACGCTTATAGAGGAGATCCCACAGCCATTTATATGCATCCGTGCCGTCAGCGCCCCACCAGTAAACATCCCTGCCGCCTAAGGGAAGCGGTCTCCACATTATTGCAATGCCCTTGTCGCTGAGAATTTTCAGCTTTTCCGCCATTGCGTCGATATCGGAAATAAGCAGACTGCACTGCTCGGAGATCTTCTTCTTGACCAGCGACTTTATCTTGTCCTGAGACAGTTCTGCGATCTTCTCATCGGTAACAGCCTCAGCCAGTGAAAAATCGGTTTCCGCCGCCACTGTACTGCTTTTCTTCGACGGAGCGGCCCAGTACCAGCTTACGAAGGAAATACCGCCCTTTTCATCCCATGCGGCAATTGCATCCACATCCGCAGTCTCCTGAGAGGGCTTGATGGCCGAAAAGCGTATCACAGGGTATTTTCCCGTAGTCTGATAAACAAGCTCTATCTCCTTGTTGTCAGCATCGGCAACATTTTGTCCTGTAATGGTGTACTTTCCGTAGTTGTCCGCAAGAAATTTTTTCAGTTTTTTTACATTCTCGTCAGCCTTTTTCACAACAGGTGAAGCGCTCGGCTTTGAATTTTTCTCCGAATGCACCTCACTTTCGGCGACTTTGAGATAGTCCAGATCGACATTTTCGCCCGAAACCGAAAGTTCAACATCGGAATCGCCCTTTTCAAGGAAAACTCCGTAAATGGTGATATACGTGAAAGCGCCGCCCTCCTGAGTTTTGAAAGAAGTCAGGTCATTTCCGTTCAGTTTAATACCGCAGTCCGTCACAGCCGCCGAAGCAATGCAGAACGAAATGTCATAATGCTGGGCAGAAACGGCATTTATCCCGAATGTGACAGTACTTCCGTTCCTGAAACCCGTAACATAGCCGTCGCCGTTGTAGTCATCCCTTTCAAAAGATACCCTCAGACCGTCGCTTAGCTTTGCATATTCGGCTTCATACAGACCGTAGAAGTCCTTTTTGCTGATCTTCTGAGTTGAAACGGCGGCCTGCGTAAAAGTAGTCATGGGTTCAGTAGCAGCCGTAGTGTCGGTAGTTGCCGAAACATCGGAAGTTTCGGTTGTTTCCGACGATAATGACGGGTTGCTTTCCGTATTCTTCACCTTGTCACAGCTATACATTGCAATGACCGAAAGTGCCGCAAGAACAGCGGAAAAACATTTCTTCAATTTCATTTCCATCCCTCAATTTTGATTAATGCATATAATGCTGTATGTTGTATTATTTTATAGTGTAGGTATGACCTGCTGTTGTATCGAATACCATAGCGCCGTCCTCAATGCGTGAGCTTACGGATTCACCGTCGCATACAACGCTTGCAACGCAGTTCGTTCTGATGCGGCATTCTCCGCCGTGGTCTGAGGTTATCTCAGCCTTGACCAGTTTTCCGCCGCTCCATTCGATATCCACACCGAAGCCGCCCTTTGCACGGAGTCCCTTGACATAGCCCTCTGACCATTCCTCAGGAAGCGCAGGAAGAAGAACTATCTCCCCTGCCACGCTCTGCACGAGCGATTCTACGATAGCCGCAGTTCCGCCGAAATTTCCGTCTATCTGGAATGGCGGATGATTGTCGAGCATATTGGGGCTTGTGGAATGAGCAAGCAGTTTTTTCAGGTTCTCATAGACCATTCTGCTGTCGTAGAGTCTTGCCCACATATTGGTTATCCATGCACAGCTCCAGCCTGTATGACCGCCTCCGTGGATAAGTCTGCGGACGAGAGTTGCTCTTGCCGCATCAGCAAGTTTCGGGGTCTTGCTGGGAGTTATCAGGTCAGCAGGATGAAGTGCGAAAAGCTGGGAGATATGGCGGTGACCGATCTCAACTTCGTCATAATCGACCATCCATTCCTTTATCTGACCGTATTTCCCGACTTCGGGCTGAGGTATCTTTTTCAGCATACGTTTCAGCTTTGCGGCGAAGGTCTTATCTTTTCCCAGGATCTCGGCAGATTTGATAACATCGGTGAAAAGCACCGTGATTATCTGCGAATCCATTGACGGGCCGCTGCAAAGGCATCCCTTTGTGCCGTCTGGCAGTTTATAGGTATTTTCGGGCGATACCGACGGACAGGTCACAAGCATTCCGCTTTCGTCCTCGATGAGGAATTCCGTGAAGAATTCCGCCGCCTGCTTTAAGATGTGATACTTGTCAGCGAGGAAATCCTTATCAAGAGTATACTCATAATGCTCGAAAATATGCAGAGCGAGCCATGCACCGCCTGTTGGCCAGAGCGTACCGGGCACCCACATATCCTGCGGAGCGGTATCGCCCCAGATATCGGTATTGTGATGACATACGAAGCCCTTGTTTATGCCGTACATTTCCTTTGCCGTGATATGGCCGTTTTCGGCAACTCTTTCAAGCAGGTCGAACAGAGGCAGATGGCATTCGGAAAGATTACAGCTTTCGGCAGGCCAGTAATTCATTTCGGTATTTATGTTGACAGCGTAGCGGCTTCCCCACGGAGCGATCATTTCCTCATTCCATATGCCTTGCAGGTTCATCGGCTGAGTGCCGGGACGGCTTGCAGAGATCATGAGGTATCGTCCGAAGTTGAAGTAAAGCTCTATCAGCTTGTTATCGTGGATAAGTCTTTCGCAGTCCTTGTTGTCAAGTTCATCGCCCTTGAGACGCTTTATTCTCTCAGCGGTATCAAGTTTGTCGAGATTTTCCTCGGTGTTGTCGCAGAGAGAGAATTCCACACGGTCAAACATATCCTTGTAGTCATTGATATGGTGATTTTTCAGTTCATCGTACTCGCTTTTCAGTGCAAGTTCAGCATCAACTATTGCCGATTTTTCGTAATTATCGCCATAGAAGCTGGTACGCACCGAGAAAAGGAGCATTACCTCATCTGCATCCTTTACAGCGATACGTCCGCCGAGGGTGCGAATACTTCCGCCTCTTGCCTTAGCGCTGAGAACAGCCGCAAAGAAAATACCGTCCTTACTGCCGCTTCCGCCTGTGAAAAGGAGCATATTCTTACCGCACGGGCGGTTATCGTCGTAATAATCCTCTCTGCCGTCGATATAGGCGGAAAGGTTTATCATCCCACGTTCAGCCGATGAGATACGAACAGCCATGACCTCATCGGGAGCGGAAATGAAGTATTCCTTGCGGAAAAGAACATCATTCACGGTAAAAGTGACCTCTGAGACTGCATTGCCGATGTCCAGTTTTCGGCTGTAATTCCTTGCTCTGCCGCCAAGCTCCATGTCGATATGCAGGTCGCCGAGGGGCATATATCTTCGCATATTCGGAGTAACGCCCTGCAATTTCTCAAAAGCGATGCGTTCAGCCTGCGGGATATCGCCCTTTTTGATAAGGGAGCGGACTTCCGCAAGACCTTCAGCGGCATCGGGATTTACTCTGTGGCGCAGACCGCCTGACCAGACAGAATCCTCATTAAGTGGTATCTTTTCATAAGCGGTGTCGCCGTATATCATAGCGCCTATCCTGCCGTTTCCGATGGGGAGAGCCTCATTGAAGTTCTCGGCAGGACTGCTGTATCTCAAAATTGTTTCTCTGCACATATTTTTCTCCTGTTATTCATACAGTTTGCCCATATATATGACTCGGGCGATGGCATTGTAGTCTGTCTTATTATAGTCGGTATCGTCAAAAGGACTGCCCGAACGATCCTCGACCCATGCAGCCATAGCTTCAAGGAAAGACGGTATATCACCGTTAGCCCATTCTTCGGGTGCGTTCACGAAGTCCTCCGACATCGCCCTGAGAAATCCGACAAAATCGTCCTTGTTTTTTATTTCCTGCAATTTGCCGAACATAACCACACACCTCCCCGACATACATTGTCATTATAACATATATCTCTTTTATTTGCAAAAGATACACCAATATTTCACATTTTTTCTTCTTAAAGCATAAACTTTACTTATTTAATATGGCATATTTTATCAAAGTTGATAATTGCACTGATGGGAACTGATTTGTATGCAGGCACTTATCCGCTACGAAAAAACTCTGCTCTTTTTAAATATATGCATTTTGCACTAATAACTATGTACTAAAACTACAAGTTGCAGGGTTGAAATTTGCTATAATATGTGATATAATGATAATATATCTGTAATGTGGGGATGTATTTGTGCAGTGCCGAAGGGCAATTTTTGTTAATAAAATAAATATCAAGGAGAAACATGAATGAATATAGAAATACCAAGAATCAATCAGGGAATAGAAAACAGCCCGTCAGAATATATTAAATTCGTTAACATGGACTACTTATACAAGCTCAGCACCATTGTTGACAATATTGAAAAAAACTGCCACGAAAGACCTGTAATCCTCTTGGCAGGCCCGTCAGGTTCGGGAAAAACCACAACCGCAATGATGATAGAACAGCTTCTCGATAAGCGTGGACATGAGACTCATACAATTTCAATGGACAATTATTTCTGTCCGCTCACAGAGGAGGAAAAAGCCCTTGCCGTCCTCGGTAAAGTCGATCTCGAATCCCCTGCACGTATTGACAAGGAGCTTCTCAATGAGCAGATCTCGGCTATCGGCAAATGTCAGGAAGTTGAGATACCGAAGTACAATTTCAAAACCTCAGACCGTGAAAGATCGGGCAGAGTGATAAAGCGCAACAAGGGCGAAATAGTCATTTTCGAGGGGATACACGCACTCAATCCCGATGTTATCACCGTTCCCGACAGCAGTATATGCAAGATATACGTCAGCGTCCGCACACGTATCGTCAATGACGAGCTTGTGCTTCATCCACGAATGATAAGACTGCTTCGCCGTATGATACGTGACAGCAATTTCCGCAAGCGTTCGCCACGTGAGACACTGAATATGTTCCAGAGCGTCGAGGCAGGCGAGAATAAATATATCATGCCTTTCAAGCATCGTGCCGACTATGATGTTGACACATTCATGGCATACGAGCTGAGCGTCTACAAGAACGATATCCTCGATAAACTGCGTGAACTGGATGATGCTCCCGAACTCGCCGACACTATCAAGGTTCTTGAAAGCCTCACAGCCATCGACAAGAAGTACGTTACCCCCGATTCGCTGATATGCGAATTCATCGGCAACGGTCAGTTCAAATACTAAAAACTTTTCATAGATATAACAACAAAAAGAAAGCATATTATCTGATTTTCTTACTTCAGCAATTAAATATTGATAATTAATTCGTCGGTCAAGCCGAGGGAAGTGCTTGTAAAACATCCGAACACCGTAGCTGCGCTCGATGTTCTGCTTTTTCAGGGGGACGCTGTCCCCCTCGCTCACCCCCTGCAAGGGAGATAACATCCCCCTTGACCCCAGAACGTGCGGCTTCGCCGCTTTTTATAATTATTTGATTTCCGCATTAATACTTATACAACAAAGGAGTTACTTATGGAATACCTCGAAAATCGGGAACTCTCATGGATAAAATTCAACAAGCGAGTGCTTGAAGAAGCTGTCGATCCCGATACACCTTTGCTGGAAAGACTTTCATTTTCAGCCATTTACCAGAGCAATCTCGACGAATTTTTCATGGTGCGTGTCGGCGCTCTCACAGACCGCTCCAAGACCGACAATACACAGAAAGACGGCAAAACAGGCATGACACCTTCCCAGCAGCTCGATGCAATTTTCACAGGTGTCCGCCGTTTACAGCCATCCGTGGAGGAAGCCTACAACAAAACTATGGAGGAACTCGTCCCCTTCGGTTTTGAACACGTTACATTCGATACCGCCACAAAGGATGAGCTGACCTTTCTCGAATTATACTTCAAGCGTGAGATAAAGCCCTTTATTTCGGGAATCGTTGTCAATGACGATCTGCCGTTCCCATTCCTGAAAAATAAGGAGATCTACGCTGTTGTCCAGCTTGGCGCAAAGAAAAGCACCACCATCGGCATCGTTCCTGTCAGCCACGACCAGAACGAGCGCATCATCCAGCTTGGCAACGGCGGAAAGCGCTTCATACTCGAAGAAGAAGTCGTTCTGCATTATGCACACCTTATGTTCAAAAATTACAGTGTCCTTGACAGAGCGCTGATACGTGTCACCAGAAATGCCTATATCATGGCATCAGGCCGTGGTGCGGAATTCCGTGACCGCATGGAGGAACTTGTTGCAAAGCGCACAAAGCTGGGCGCAGTCCGTCTTGAGATATCCGACGTTTTCAGCCGTGAATCCCTTGACTATCTCTGCAAAAAGCTGAAAATAAGCAATGTCAGGGTATTCACATCAAGGATACCTCTCGACCTTTCGTTCGTCTACACATTACAGGATTATTCAAGCGACCCGAAACTGCACTACACTCCCCGTTCACCGAGAAAACCTGCGGCACTTTCCGAAACGAAGTCCGTATTCGCACAGGTCAAGCAGAAGGATATGCTCCTCAGCTACCCCTTTGAGAGCATAAATCTGTCATTTATCAGACTTTTGCAGGAGTGTGCCAATGACCCGAAGGTCACATCAATAAAAATAACCATTTACCGTCTTGCCCGAAACAGCAAGGTGGTGGATGCGCTGTGTACTGCCGCCGAGCAGGGCAAGGAAGTCCTCGTTATGATCGAACTGCGGGCACGTTTCGACGAGGCGAATAATATCGAATGGTCAAAACAGCTTCAGGAGGCAGGTGTCAAGGTCATCTACGGCCCGAAGGACTACAAAGCCCACTCAAAACTGCTCCTCATCACAAGAAAGGCGCAGGGAGGCGGTTTCGACTACCTTACACAGATCGGCACAGGCAACTACAACGAGAAAACATCGGCAATATACACCGATCTCATGCTCCTGACTGCTGACCGTGACATCGCCGCAGACGCAGAGGACGTTTTCAACAGCCTGCAAAACGGCACATTCGTTGAAAATCCGAGAAAGCTCTTAGTCTCACCAAAGGCGCTCAGACCGCAGGTACTCGCTATGATGGATGAGCAGATCGAAATTGCTAAAAGCGGCGGAAAAGGCTATATTGCGGCAAAGATAAACTCCCTCAATGATATGGCGATAATCAACAAGATGGTCGAAGCATCGCAGGCAGGTGTCAGGATAGAACTTGTGGTGAGAGGCATCTGCTGTCTCATCCCCAATGTCAAGGGATTCACCGAAAATATCGTTGTCCGCAGTATCGTGGGAAGATTCCTCGAACACAGCCGTATATTCATATTCGGCGCTGACGGTGCAGACCAGAAAATTTACATCGGCTCGGCTGACTACATGAGCAGAAACACCATCCGCCGTGTGGAGGTCGCCGCACCTGTTGAGGATGAAAGGCTGAAAAAGCGCATCCGTGATATGTTCCGCATACTCATGCGTGACAACGTAAAAGCAAGAGTTATGCTGAATGACGGCACTTATATCCGTGACCGCCGAACAGAAAGACAGTCTCCGCTGTCATCACAGGAATATTTCTACGACGAGGCATACAGCAAGCTGGAAGTCAAGAAACAGCGTCAGGAACAGCTCAGGAAAAACCGTGAAAGTGCCGCTGACAAGAAGAAAAAGCCGACAGCAAAACGCTCACGAAGCAAGAAATAACATTTTTCTGACACGGAAGCAATAATTTACGGTTAATTAATATATTACCACTTGAAACTAATTTGATTTTGTGTTATAATAGATGAATAAAAATATTAAAGAGGATCAAAATAGATGATAGGTTATTATAACTATACAGTTATTCTTACATATATGAGCCTTGTTTCTTCAGTTCTGGGAATGTTCCTTGCTGTTGGATTCGGCGGAAATCAGCCACACCCCGATTTTGCCATAGTTTGTCTTATGGTGTCGGGATTGTGCGATATGTTCGACGGAAAGATAGCAAGAACCAAAAAAGACCGCACTGAGAACGAGAAAAAATTCGGCATACAGATAGATTCGCTTTGTGATGCGGTCTGCTTCGGTGTGCTTCCTGCCATTATCGGCTATGCTATCGGCATGAAAGACTGGTGCGACCTGCCTGTGCTGATATTCTTCCCCCTTTGCGCTGTTATAAGACTGGCTTATTTCAACGTTGCCGAGGAGGACAGACAGAAAAAGACCACCGAGAACCGAAAGGTATACGAAGGTCTGCCCGTTACAAGCGTAGCACTGATATTTCCGCTGATATACAGTTTCCATAAGGATATCGGCGCTGACTGGTTTCCCCATGTTTATGGCGGTATCATGATAATCATCGCCATTGCGTTCATCACCAGATTCAAGGTAAAAAAGCCAAGCATGAAAACTATGCTCTGCTTTGTCGGAGTCGGAGTTCTGGAGCTTATCTGGATGATATACAAGACTAAAATGATGGGCTGATATGTTCATTGCATATACTAAAACAAAACCGCAGCATTAACGATTTGCTGCGGATTTTTTGTTATTCAAGATATAAAAGGGCGATACTCATATAACAGCTTTATATGTAATTATTGAGGGCAGACTCCCCACAGTGTGGGGAGATGTCAGCGAAGCTGACAGAGGGGACCGCCTCTGTCAGAGGAACCCTTTTTCAAAAGGGTTTCCCTCAATATCACGTGTAAAACGGCTATATGAGTCCCGCCCCATAAAAATTACTTATCCAGCGAGTCGATGACCGACTTGCAGATATCGTAAAGCTCATCAATTGTATATGTTCTGCCTTCTTCAAGCTCATCGTATGCAAGCTCGCCTGTTTTGTCATCTTTCTTGATGGTCAGGCTCAGCGGATAGATGCCCTGTTTGCCCTCGGAATCGTTGAATACACCGTATACAGCGGAATCCTTGTTGATAACTATGAAGTATTCGCCGTCAATCTCGCCTGCGTAATTCTGAGAGAAACGCTTCTTGAAATCAGCAACATCGAAACCGTCGGGAATGAGATAATTCTTGCTGTCGTCGCTGGATATCATGAAAGTTCCGCTTGTATCGACACCTGCTGCCTTCATGTCGGAAATCGACTGCGTAGCCGCCTGACAGGTATCGGAAGCCTTATTGTCAAGCTCAGTATGCTCAACTTTCTGGAGATAATTGACCACGGACATATCTATCTTCCACTGACCGTCTGTGGTGCGGAAAATGATCATTTCCTGCTCTTTCTGCTCATCGTCAACATTCATATCGGCAGTTACCAGATAGCTTTCCTCATAGGTCTGCTTTTCCCACTCTGTATTCTCGTCAAGTCCTGCATACTGCTCGGTTATCTTGTCGATATCAAGGGTATCACCGCATTCAGCCACAAATCCCTTGACAGCCTTTATTCTTCCGTACAGCTCATCGAGGAGTTCGTAGCCGTTATCGGGAACAGCCTCAATATCTGCAATGCCGTTGAGAGTGATGGTATGTTCGCTGTAAGCCTCTTTATATGTATCTATCATATTTGTCAGAGCCTCAGCGGAAGTTCCGCCGTTTTTGCCGAAACCGTTCATAACTGCGGCGGCTTCAAGGTCATCCTTGTTATACTGGAAAGCGAAAGCTGTTTCCATATCACCGCTGTTGAGAGCGTCGAAGTAGCCGTTTATTGCGTCCGAGGCTTTCTTTTCGGCATCAGCCTTATCAAATTCCACCTGTGCTGCCGACTGGGGTTCTGTCTGTAATTCTGATTGGGATTCTGCCTGTGATCCCGACTGTGAGACTGAGCTTTCAGAGGGCTTTCCCGTCTTGTCAGCGCAGGCTGTAAATGAACATATAACAAGAATTGCCGCAGAGAGAGCGGCTATATATTTTTTCATGCTGATTCTCCTGTATTATAAAATATCACGTATCACCGTGCAAGGAATATTATACCACTGACTAAGCAGGCTGTCAAGAGAGGCGGTTTTGCTTGCAGGGCGACAGAATTTACTAAAAAATAATAAAAAACCGCCGAAGGCGGCATTTCTGGGGTCAAGGGGGATGTTATCTCCCTT
>JAEDMD010000031.1 GCA_016303195.1 Oscillospiraceae bacterium
TTTGGAAAGGGGGTTCGGGGGAAGAACCTTTCCTCAGAAAGGTTTTCCCCCGATAGTTACATATAAACCTGCCGTATGAGTACTCCCCTTAAATGTTTCGGGGATATTTGTTTAATGGTTTACCATTGTTCTGTGTCGTTATCGTGGTCGAGGCCTGACACGTTGAAATATACAGTGATATTTGTCCAGTTTTCAAAATCAGCCTTATTAACTATCTGTGCGGAATATCCGCCGTCATTGATATCGGATGGTTTGCCGTTGACAAAAAGGTCACCCTCGGCGGCCTTTGCATCCTTTGGCAGGCTGTCGTCGGAAACATACTCATTGAAGATATTTGCACGGATATTGCCTGTTTCGGTATTGGTGTAATTCTTCTTCATGAGAGGTATCTCAACGCCGTCAACGTAGATATTTGTAATAGTTATTACTGCATCGGGGCAGGCAACTTCGCCGTTCTTTATCATAACAGCCACCATTCCCATGCTGTTTGATGTTACAGGAACAGATGCATCCTTATTGATGGCATATCGAGCGCCGTCCGAATCAGCAGTAAGGCTTACGGAATACTGACCGTTTCCGTCAATATTTGCAACGCCGGCATTGTAGCTGAGAGGCTCGCCTGCTTCTCCCCAGTACTGCACCCACCAGTCATCGGTGTTGAGTGCGAGGAAAGCTGTACCGGTATCAGCGGCAACAGAGCCGTCAAATTCAGGTGCAGGCTCGGCATTCTCATCAGATACGGCAGATTCGCCCTCAATAGGCTTAGCCAGGACATCGATCGAGTTATCGCTTATAACAGCGTCAGTATTTGCCTGAACTGTCTCAGCCTCTGTTTCAGGCTCGGCAGCAGCAGTTGAAGTCTGTTCAGCCTGTGAAGTTGATTTGGTATCTTTCTTATTATCCTTGTCTCCGCATGAAGCAAGGGCGGTACACATTATAGCTGAAGATGCTATAAATGCGAGTATTTTCTTAGCGTTCAAAACATTCGCTCCTTTATATTATTGTCATTATTAATGATACACAATTTCGCAAAAAAGTTCAAGATACTTTATAAACAAACTTTATGTCGGAGCAAAAAAATGAATTGTACATTATTCACTGTCTGTTAATTTTTTATATTTTATTACTTTTAGAATAATCTCATGCGGCAAAGCTGAGTTTATACACACATTCCCCCGACCTATCATAATAACCAAAATAACTGAAAAACTCAAAAATCACTTGCAATTGAACTATGATTGTGCTATAATAAATTGTAAGTGTGCATTTTTGCACACATTAACTAAATTAATGAAAAGAGGAAATAAAATGCCTGCTAATATTGTTGTAGGAACTCAGTGGGGAGACGAAGGAAAAGGTAAGATCATCGACATAATCTCCTCCCGTGCAGATGTTGTTGTACGTTCACAGGGCGGCAACAATGCCGGTCATACCGTAGTAAACAACGGAGAGGTTTACAAGCTCCACCTCATCCCTTCCGGTATTCTCTATCCGAATACTCTCTGCCTTATCGGTGCAGGTGTAGTTCTTGACCCTAAGGACTTCATCGGTGAGCTGGACAGCCTTGCAGAAAGAGGCATAAAGACCGAAGGTCACCTTAAAATAGACCCTCGTGCACACATCGTAATGCCGTGGCATATCGCTCTTGACGGCCTTTCAGAGGCATTCAGAGGCGGCAAGGATATCGGTACTACAAAAAGAGGCATAGGCCCTACATATATGGATAAATACGAGCGCTGCGGCATCAGAATGTATGACCTCACTCACCCTGAGGTGCTTGCTGAGAAGATCCAGTCCACAGGTAAGCTCAAAAATAAGATCATCACTGAAGTTTACGGCGGCGAACCTTTCGACCTCGACGCTGTAACAAAGGAGTATGCAGAGTACGGCAAGAGACTTCTCCCTTACATGGACGATGTTTCCGTTCTCACTTTCGAGGCTCACAAGGCTGGAAAGACTATCATGTTCGAGGGCGCTCAGGCTACTCTCCTTGATATCGACTTCGGTACATACCCATACGTTACTTCTTCTCATCCGCTTTCAGCAGGTGTCTGCGTTGGTACAGGTGTCGGCCCTAAGGTGATAACAAATATCATCGGTGTTGCAAAGGCTTACACTACCCGTGTCGGCAAAGGCCCGTTCCCTACTGAGCTTGATGACGAGATCGGCGATCAGATCAGAAACGTTGGCGGCGAGTTCGGTACAACAACAGGCAGACCAAGAAGAACAGGCTGGTTCGATGCTGTTATCGTTCGTCACTCTGTAAGAGTAAACGGTCTTGACAGCCTCGCTATCAACAAGCTGGATACTCTCGCAGGCATCCCTACTCTTAAAGTTTGCGTTGCTTACAAGAAGCCCGACGGCACTGTTACCGAGCATTTCCCTGCAACTCTTGAAGAACTTGAAGGATGCACTCCTGTATACGAGGAATTCGAGGGCTTTACCGAGGATGTTTCCAAGTGCAAGAGCTTCGATGAGCTTCCTGAAAAGTGCAGGAAGTATATAGCAAGACTTGAAGAACTGGTAGGTTGCCATGTAAGCATGGTAGGTATCGGCCCTGATAGAGCCCAGATACTTGAAAGATAAATAACACTGAATCATGCCCTGTTTGGTTTTCCCGAACAGGGCAAACACGCAATACCGCCATTTGAAAGGAGTGAACCATATGTCGTTAAGTAAGAAGATGATAGCAGCGGCCTCCGCTCTGGTAATGGCTTTCAGTGCCGTTCCGTTCACTGTTTCGGCATCCTATGCGCCCGATATCACAGTAACAGAACATACCGTGAGCGAGCCTATCTCCTACAAATATTTCAACACTGTCGATGAAGCAGGTGAATATCTGAGAGGAGAACTGAAACTCCACAAAGCTGAAATTCACATCCGACTTTCACGGGACGCAGATTCAAAAGATATCCTCAATGATATCCTCAGCTCTGCACTTGCTGAAACGGGCGAGCCAACGGAAGGTGATTTCATGAGACTTGTCATCGAAGGCTACAAGGTGAGTACAGGCAAGATCAATTACGATCCATGTATAGATATGATACTGTATTATAATTCCACCTATGAGCAGGATATCGCCGCAAAGGAAGTATCCGACAGACTTGTCGGTGAATTCATGGCAAGCCATCCCGATGCGGATAATTACGACAAGATCAGCTATGTATACAAATATCTTACTGAGAATGTGGTCTACTCCACAGACCTTACAGACGAGTCCTATACCTCCTACGGCGCACTTGTGAACCATGACGCTGTATGTCAGGGATTCGTTCAGGCAATGTATATGATGCTGAAAAGCATGGATGTGAACTGCCGTGCCGTTATCGGCAAAGGCAACGGAAACGATCATGTATGGCTCATTGCAGAAATTGACGGTAAATACTACTATCTTGACCCCACATGGGATTCGGCATACAAGGGCATGACTTATTACTTCTTCCTGAAGGGAACGAAGGATTTCGACGAAAATGCCAATGAACAGCTTCATTTTGCCGGTTCGGGCGATGAACGCAATACAGCATTAGTTCCCGACTGCACACCTGAGGCTTTTCTGCCCGAATATCCGATATCAGAATACAAATACAAGATCCCTGCCGGAAAAAGTCCACGCAAGGCAGGAGATATAAACAATGACGGCAGTATCGACGTTTTCGACCTTATTGCCGTAAAAAAGATACTAATACAAGGCTATCTCAGCGAATCCGACCTGATATCTGCTGATACGGACGGAAACGGAAAAGTTTCCATAAACGATGCAGTCCTGCTTCAGAAATACATCCACGGCAGTATCAGCAGTTTCAATACTAAATAATTATGATATTCAATAAAAAGCGCCTGCTTGCGCTGATAACAGCGGCGGTAACTGCTTTTTCGGCATTATCGACTGTATCGGCTTCGGCGGCAGAAAATACACTAAGCAACCAACTGCCTGTTTCGGCATTCGCCGACCTTATTTCAGTTGCGGATACCGCCTCACTCGACGAAGCGGCAGAATATGTCCGCAATTACCTTAAACAGAGAAACAGCGAATTTTCTGTATCTGTCCCCTATGCAGCCGCTTCCGGGGAGGAAGCTGACAAGCTGACACTTGATGTGCTTGCACATGCACTCAGCGAAACCGACAAAGGCGATGAGGGCGATTATATCCGCTTCACAATGGAGAGTTACCAATACGGCAACAGAGTATCAGGCGGACGCACTGCCCTTTATTACAGAATTACCTATTACTCCACACCTGACGAGGAAAAGGCGGTTGACAAGGCTGTTGCACAGGCAGAAGCCGAACTGCATCTTGACGAAAAATCAGACCGTGAAAAGATATATGCCGTTTATGATTTTATCGCAAAGAATGTAAAATATTCAAAGGTTCTGGAAGAAAATAACAGTATATTCACTGCATACGGCGCTATCATCAACAAAGACTGCGTATGTCAGGGATATTCGCTCCTGCTGTACAGGATGCTGAAGGATGCCGGCATCGGATGCCGTATCATCTCAGGAACTTCCAAAGGCGAAAGGCATACATGGAATCTCATAAAGCTGGGCGGAAAGTATTACTGTACCGACCTCACATGGGATGCAACTCTCGGCGGAACAGACGGTCAGTATTTCCTTAAAGGCTCGGCGGATTTCGACAATTACAGAAAAGATTACACTCATGTTCCTGTTTTTGAATATGAGGAGATATTCCCCGATTATAATTCCGACAGCTTCAAAGCTGAATACCCCACATGGGAAAAGCGTTTCATTCTCGGAGACTCCGACGAAAACGGAATCTTAGACGGAAATGACGCTTCCGCCATACTTTCCTGCTATGCTGCAATGTCCATCGGAGGAAACAGCAATGAAATGTCCCCTGTCAGCATGATATCATCAGACATAACAGGCGACGGCGTCGTTGACGGAAACGATGCATCGGGACTTCTTGCCTATTATGCAGCATTTTCATCAGGTTTGAGATTATCTCTTTATCAATACCTGTCAAAAAGATAAATACGAGGTGAATGATATGAATGAAGAAAACAACTACGGCGCAGGACTTCCTGAGGAGATAGATTATATCCCGAAGTCCGTCGATCACGGCGATCAGAATGTAACTGCACCTGTCCTTGACGATTTCGACTATGTTGCTCCCCAGCCAAAGAATAACGGCCCGCAGGGCGTTGCCGCTCCCGTCCTTGACGATATGGACTATGTTGCTCCGACAGCAAAGCGTGACGGCCCACAGGGAGTTGCCGCTCCTGTGCTGGATGATATGAACGATTATACTCCCCAGCCTGAAAAAAGAGGCGCACCGCAGGGCGTTGCCGCTCCCGTACTTGATGACGGTTATGATTACAGCGCATCCGCTCCGCAGAAGCTCATTCTTTCAGATGAGGATATCATATCAGGTCTTACTCCCGAACTGAAACAGCAGTTCGATCTGCTCCCTCCCGACAAACAGCAGCAGGTCATTGCAATGCGCCGTCAGCAGTTGGGTGCAGAAGCTCCACAGCCGACAGTTTCCGCTCCGATACTGGACGAGGATAATTATACTCCTCCCGAAAAGAAAGAGCCTGAGCATCCTGCTGAGCCTGTACAGGCGGCTATTCTCGACGATGAGCCTGAGCTTCCGAAGCCGCAGGTATCATCCTATGAACAGCAGGAGCTTGAAAGAATAAAGGCTGAGGCGGCTAAAAAGGCTGTTTCCTCACAGCTTTCATCAGAACAGAAGGATGAAAAGGAAAGCCTGAGAATGATGCTCGCACTGAAAGAGGAACAGCGTCAGAAAATGGCAGAAAAAGGTGCGAAGATCGTTATAGTTTTCGCAGTTATCGGTTTTATAGCCGCCGCACTGTTCTATCTGCTCTACTCAGGAAAGCTGGGAATGGGCTACAAGAACGGTCTTGAAGGCGCAGGCAAATTCCTCGAAAACACATCCATCTACATTGCAGTCGCAATGATACTCACAGGTCTTGGAATGATATCAGGTATCAAGGCATTCAAATCAGGCGCATCGCTGGTTTATCTGTTATCGGCAATATTGCAGGTTTTCCCAGGATTGGCGATGATACCGCAGCATGAGGGAAGCGTGGCAAAGGTGGTAATTTTCCACGTACTCGCATTTGCAGGTACAGTCGCAGTTTTTGTCGGACTTTCCGCAAGCGAATGTGTCGGACAGTTCTTCAGCAGAGGACTGAACGATTAAAGTTATTATAAAAAAATCGGAAACGATAAATCATCGCTTCCGATTTTTCTTTTTAGTTCAGTCTCTTTTTCACTACCTTGAAGATAATGCCGAGGATGACTTCAGCCGCACCTGTGCAGAGAGCTATCAGTGCAAAAGTCATAAGAGCGTGAGAAAGGATATAGAATATGGTCTGATGGGTGAAAACATAGGCAAGTGCCGAACCGAGAACGGAAGCGCCGCCTACGATCATCATAACAACTCCCGAAATATTCAGTATGCTCCCGAAAAATCCCGTGATATGCCTGCCGCTTCCGTCTACCACTACGGCTATCCATATGAACAGCAGAGCGGTGATGATGAGGAATACTGCGATCGTCAGGAACGAGAACAGGAATTTCAGATTACGCAGGCTGAAATTGATAGAACTGCTCCACTGAGGGATGCTCATTGTATCGCTGAAACCGTCGCTTTCGAGATTCTGGGTCATGATACCGTATTCATTATCGGTCATGCTGTAACCCCATTCCTCGATGGCGGCTTTGTTGTTTGCCTTAACGAAGTCGTAGACGAAATCCTCCGCTGTAATTGACGGGTCACTGCCGCTTCCGTCGACGAGATAGCTGAGGTAGCTGTGTGCAGTCCTGCCGATATAATTGACAAAATCTGTGCGGAGCATATAGTTTCTGAAACTGCTTTCCGTTGCAAGTCCGCCTGTTGCGGATCTCAGACCGAGAGAGCCGAAAAGCGTGTTTGAAAGCTCATTTCCGTCAAATTCCGATTCAAGGAGAGTGCGGTCATCCAGCTTTGCGATATTATTTCTGACGATTCCGCCCGAAAGTCCCAGTTTAACGCTGAGTGTCAGGCTGAACAGGAGCAGAAAGAAAAGAGCGAATATTGAAACAAAAACCGCACCGATGATCCTGCCTGCACCGACTTTTACAGTTTTTTTAGCAGGTGCAGGAGCTTTTCTGCGTCTTTCCTGCTGAGGTCTGACAGGCGGCTGTTCCTGAATATTCGGGTACGGCTCGCCGTATGGTTCATTGTATGGCTCATTATACGGCTGGTCATAGGGAGCGCTGTACGGCTCATTGTACGGCTGGTCATAGGGAGCGTTGTACGGCTCGTTATACGGCCCAGGCGCAGGCGGTTCAGGGATATATCCCTGCTCCTCCATGAGAGCGTCGAGAGGCATTGTATCGCTGTTGTCATTGAAAGACTTGGGCGCTGAAAAATCATTTCCGCTGTACGGTTCAGGTGAGCGGTATTCGTTGAACGGCATGAGATCGTCGGTATTTTCGGCGGTATCGGAATTATAGAAGAAGTCACGGGATTCATCCGCAGGCTCACCGAACTGCGGAGAAGTATCAGAACCGCCGTACTGATCTATGAAAGCATCCTGAAGCTCCTCATCGGAAAGGAGCATAGTTGGCTCAGACTCCTCTGAAAGGAAGTCGGGAGCTTTTTCCTCACCGAGAACGAGAGTATCGGGTTCTTTTATCCGAGCGCCGCAGGCAGTGCAGAACACGGAGTCATTATCAATTTCTTTGCCGCATTTTATGCAGATCATTTTATACCTCCTTATGGGGCTGGTTTGAACAGGTTTATTATATAACAAAGCGTCCACTTTGTCAAGCATCGGGAAGGAGAGCATAACGGAAACAGCTTTTACTTTTTGTTATTTTTTAAAGTAAATACTGTTTCACTAAGGTCTTGATTCACGTACCATAAAATGATATAATAAACACAGAAAAATGAAAGCAGGTGAAAAAATGCTTCTGATATCGTTGATGGAGCTTGAACATAAGGAATACCACAGCCATGCCCACAAACTGCTGAGGGAATGTCTGAAAACTTACCGTATTGATTACAATGAAGATACTCCCGTTGTAAAAAATGACATGGGAAAACCATCCCTTGCGGAGCATCCCGATATACATTATAATATCTCCCACGCAAAAGGAATATCCGCCTGTATTGTGTCAGACAGGGAATGCGGGATAGACTGCGAGCAGGTACGGCAGTACAGACCAAATGTAGCAAAGAGAGCATTTTCCGAAAGCGAACAGGAACTTCTTGAAAGTTTGCCTGAGAGTGAACGGGATATGATGTTCACACGTTTATGGACGCTGAAAGAGAGCTATGTCAAGGCTATCGGAACGGGTATATCCTATCCGCTGAATACGGTAGGATTTGCGTTCAGCGGTGATGAGATAATTGCGGACAAGGATGAGTGCAGATTCAGGCAATATCTGATAAACGGCGGAAAATACGTGGTTTCGGTGTGCGAATTATATAATAGTAATAGATAAAACAAAACTCCCGAATGATTCGGGAGTTTTGCATATATTGACATTTTTATTTCATTTCATGTTTATTTCTCAGGAAGTTCATTGATGATCTGTAAACAATACTTCTGTATTGCCAATGCATCCTTATTTGTAACGCCGTTTCCGTTTTCGGCAACGTCAGCATTAAGTCTGCCCTGTGCTGTGATATGCAGTGCATCATCGCCGTTTATGCCGAATTTTGCAGGATTTGCCATTGACTGCATAATGAGTATGGCATCGCTCATATTAACAATACCGTCGCAGTTTGCATCACCCCAGAGAGTTACTTCTGACTTTGCTGAGGTCTGAGTTGCAGTCTCTGCGGACTGTGCGCCTATCATTTCAACAGCAAATTTCTGGTTTGCACCGCCGTTGAATCCGTACTGCTGGATATTCGCACCCGAATCCTTTGACTGTCCGTTTACGTCAAGTGCAGAAGCGCCGTTGGTTATTTTTGTAAGGATGCTGTAAGTTCCGTCATCGTTCTTGATTATCCTGAACTTCTGATTCTCGCCCTTGTTGAATGTATAAAGCTCGATATTCGTACCGTCAGCGGTTTTCTTGCCGTTTACGTCGAGAGCGTAGGAATTTCCGTCACCAAGCTGTGAAACAAGGTAGAAATATCCATCCCCTGCCGATACAGCCTTGAACTGATTCTGCTTGCCTGCTGAAGCTGACTGCTCGATATTTGCTCCATTTGCGGCATTTCCGTTTTCAACATTGAGATAAAGTCCGCTGTTGATATTCTTGAATGTGTATATCTGTCCGTCTGCAATATCCGAAGCAGGAACGGTTGGAACTGTCACCTGCGGCTGTGTTGCAGAAGTTGTTGCTGTTGTTGAAGATGTACCGCTGTTTCCTGTCGGAGAATTCTTAAACTGTGAAGCGAAAAGTTCAGCCAGCTTGTCAGCGCCGCTGCGGTTCGGATGAACATTGTCGATGTACATTGCATCTGCCTTTGCACCGCCGATGGATACACAGTGATCCTGCCAGAGTTTAAAGAGATCCACTACCTGACAATCCTGTTCCTTTGCTATCTGATCCAGTTCATTTGTGAAATATCTGCCTGTGAGAAGCGGTGAAAGCTGAGAATCGCCCTTTCTGCCCTGCTGTTTAACAAGGATAACGTCCATTCCCTTAGCCTTTGCCCTCTTAACCATATCGGCAACAACTTTCTTGTATTCGTCGCCCTTGTAGTATTTTCCGTCATTGATACCGATGGAAATGACAAATACATCGCCCTTCTTGCCGTATTTCTCGATACAGTTGAAATTGCCGTGTTCAACGAAGCCCTTTGCATATTCACCGCTTGCCGCCATATTTCTTATGTACCAGCCCTTGTCAACATATTTGCCGAGCATCTGTCCCCAGCCTGCCTGAGTGCTTGAATCCAGCGGATAGTAATTGCAGACTGTTGAATCTCCGCAAAGCCATATAGTTGACGGCATTTCAGTGCTGTCGGATATCTTGTTTATCTCAACTGCGCTGATAGAGTATGCGTTGCCGTCCTTGCCTGCGGCGGCACGGATATTGAGCTGACCGTCTGTTACGGGGAGGATGATCTCGTCAACGGCATTATTGCCTGTCATGTTCACGATCTGGAGCATATTCTCCATATATACGCTTGTTCTTGCGGTATTTCCGAGAGTTACCCTGACTTTGTAAAGACCGTTCGGCACATCAGCATTGAAAGTGGTATTGCCTGTGAACTGTACAGCATCGCTGAGTTCATTCTTACCTGCCGAAGCCACATCCTTTACGTCATTTCCTGAGAAGCCGTACCCCTTTGATTTGTCATACTTATCGGAAGCCTTTACCGAAGTAAAGCCGTTCTGAGCATTTGCACCGAGATCAAACTTCCTGCTGTAAGCCGCTGCTGCCTGAACGGATGTTGTAGTTGCAGTAGTTTCAGGAACAGCAGTGCTTACAGAAGTAGTCTCAGGCTCGTCAACGGCGGGAGTATCGTTTTTAACAGGGGTATTATTGAGCCTGATGTCGGGTCTTGCAGGAAGCGGAGCATCGCTTCCGAGGTAATAGCTTACGTGAGGAGGCTGATTGTACGAGGACTGCTGACAGCAGTTCTGCGCTCTGTACTGCATATCATGCATGAGAGTCGTAAGACGTACTTTTGCAGCGGATGTAGTACACCATACACGGAGTTTCGAGTTATCATCGGTTCTCATGATGAGTTCTTCACGCCAGTCACCGAAAAGGTCAACTGTCATGGACGGAACGGACTTTGAACTGTTGTTTGAGCCGCATCCGTTTGCAGTGAATATTCGGTCTATCTTGTCAGCGCCGTTCATTTTCGATATCTTGTTTCCGTCAAGTATCTCACGTTCAAGGTCGCCGTCCCAGTAGATGAAGAAATTCTGAGCAGGTTTTGTTCCGCCTATTTTTTTGCCTGTGGTGTTGTAGACATTTCCGTCAGCAGCGCCCCAGAATTCAGCGCCCTTACTGCCTGCCCAAACGTTATCGGCGGCACAGCGTCCCGTATCCTTTGTATTATTTATGTGGAAGATCACCTTTCCTGTCTTTGCATCAATGCAGGATTCACCGTAAGGCTTGTCCTCATGACACTCCCAGACTTCAAGTCCTTCACGGTCGGGAATGAGGTCACCAACGTGCATTGCATCGCCGTGAAGCTGTCCCGTAGTCCAGAGAAGTTTTCCGTTATCGTCGATACAGTTCGCACCTGTGAAAACTTCCTGTTTTCCGTCATTATCGCAGTCTGCAACCATTACATTATGGTTTCCGCAGCCATATCCGGCAGCGCTCTTGTTATGTCCGGTGTCAAACTTCCATCTTACTGAAAGTTTCTTATTTTTTACATCAACGGCAGACCATGTAAGTCTTGTGTAGTAGCCTCTGCCGTAGATAGCCGAAGGATGTTCACCGTCAAGATATGCGATACCGCTGTTCATTCTGTCAACACGGTTGCCGTAGTTATCGCCCCAGTCGGAGACTTTTCCACGTGGGACGGGGAAATCAATAGTATCCAGCGCCTCGCCTGTCTGACCGTCGAAAAGGGTCATATACTCAGGGCCGTCAAGGACATAGCCGCTGCCGTTGCGGTAATCTTTGTTTGCATTGCCGATGACCTTTCCCTTGCCGTCCTTAGTTCCGTCGGCAGTCTTGGTGATGAGTTCGGCTTTTCCGTCGCAGTCGAAGTCTGCAACGCACATCTGGGTATAATGCTGACCTGCACGGATATTCTTACCGAGGTTTATCCTCCAGAGGTGCTTGCTTTCGAGAGTGTAGCAGTCGATGATAACATCGTCAGTATTGCCCTGCTGTGAATTGTCCTTTGCGTTGGACGGATCCCATTTCAGGAATATCTCATACTGTCCGTCACCGTCAACATCTCCCACACAAGCATCATTAGGCGAATACTGACTTCCGGGGCTGTTGAGTTTGATATCGAAATAGTTATTGCCCGATGTGAATTTACAGTTCTGTGAATTAACGACTTTTCCGCCCTCAACGCAGTCAACACGGTACTTTGAACCTGTGCCTCCGCCGTTATCCTGAAACGATGTCGGATCGCCCTTCTTTGAAGTATAGACCAGCTTGTCATCACGATAGAGTCTGAACTCGGCATCGTCCGCATCATCGGCATTCCAGCGCCAGCTTACGAACATTCCGTTTCCGTTTTTGACAGCATAGATCCCTCTGTCGAGGTATTCCATGACAGCTTTTCCGTTTCCGCCCACACCATAAGCGGCATTGGTGGTCATCTGTGAAGCAAGACCTGCATATGAAGCAGCGGCAACAGTCAGCGAAGCCGCAAAAGCTGTGAGCTTTCTCATTCCCTTTCTCATTTAACATTCTCCCTTTCGTTTTAATATCCCTTAATTAAATTATTAGCATCCGCATTTTTGCTCAAAAGTACTTTTTAGCTAATTGATTCCGATGAGTATATTATAGCACCATTATTACAATTTTAAAATGACCGATTCCATCATTTTGTTGACAAATTGTTGCAGAAATTGTATAATTATAGCAAACAACAAAATTTTTGCGTTTGCTATATTTTATAAGATATCAAACATCACGGAGGTGAGCATCATATTTATTTATCAGCTTGGTTGGCACTGGAAACATCCCGAAAACTTCGTTATTGAACGGCCTAACGGACATTTCGGCAGTCAGATAATACTCGTTCAGTCAAAGGGACGGCTGGTTATGGGAGATATTGAGTATCATGCGGAAAAGAACACTGCATTTGTGGTGAGCAGTTGTCTGCCGCACTGCATTTACGGCGACGGCGAGGAATACTGCGACGACTGGATAAGATTCAGCCTTGAAAAGGAAGATCAGGAATTTATATCATCTCTTGGCCTTGAATTCAACAAGCCAGTCAAGCTGAATGATGACGGAGTATCGAAACTGATAGCGGCGGCTGAGGATATTTTCAATTCTGCGATACCGAACAAGAAAACGGCGCTTCATCACATACTCTGTGCCATTCTCATACATATCAGCGAAAATGCCGTACCTGTACAGAAGAAAAAGCACAACTATTACGACGAGGAGCTTGACAAACTGAAAAAGCAGATCTACGACGATCCGTCACATGACTGGAATATACCTGAAATTGCAGAAAAACTGAACATTTCCGTATCACATTTCCAGAGACTTTACAAGAACCGATTCGGAGTATCCTGCATGAATGATGTGTTCATGAGCAGGATGGAGTATGCGAAGCAATTGCTTATGAATACAGAATTGACAGCAAATGAGATATCGGAAAAGTGCGGATTCAATAATTATGAGTATTTTTCAAGGTCATTTGCAAAATATGCGTGTATGTCGCCGATAAAGTACAGAAGCAAGCACAAGGAATAAAAAACTCCCGATTAAGGGTGGTACTCTTATAGCAGGTTTATATGTAATTATCGGGGGAAACCTTT
>JAEDMD010000265.1 GCA_016303195.1 Oscillospiraceae bacterium
TTGCAGGGGGTGAATGAGGGGGACAGAGTCCCCCTGACAAAGTAGTAAAGCAAGCAAAGCGATGCTTTACGGACGTTCCTCAATAACTATGCCTTACCACAAAAAAGTAAATGCTGTTGCCGTGGTTACTGATGATCGTAATGTTGACTTTAGGAGCAAACTGCGGTATAATAATATCATATTAACATTTGGGGATGATCATATGGCAAAACTCAGCATAACTACCGATCAGGGCAGAACTGCCGTAAAATGCAGGCTTTCCCGTGATGAGACCGTTATCGGCAAGGAACTCGACTTCATTGCTTCATGTCCTACTCAATTCTTCATGCGCCCCCGTATGGCAGGCAATAAAACGATAATTTTCACAGGTGCAGACGGTATCCCGATGTCGTCCGTACTCAAAATAAAAATGAATAAAGACCGTTATTTTCTCATTGTTGCTCAGCTTGTGGAAATGCTCCGCTCCGCTCAGCAGTACGGTTTCGACCTCAACAGGCTCGTTCTCGACCCGAAATTCATGCTCATGAACAAGCAGAGCGGTCAGATATTCATTCCGTACATGACTGTCAGCAAATGCGAAACTCCCAACGGCGGTATCGTCCGCTGTCTCCGTGAAGTCTCCACTCTTGCAAGATTCACCACTGATTATGACTTCTCCTTTGCTGATAATTTCATGTATTTTGTCATGAGCATGGGAAGATTCTCCCTTGCTGATGCGGAGGACTACATCCGTGTGAATTCTCCAAGGACTTACAATGATATGGTGCGCCTGCCAAGCATACAGAGTTTGCAGACCATCCAGCACCGCTCGAAATCATCTCCGACTGAAGGAAACAGCGGATTTTCACTGTTCAGATTCATTTACGGCAGAGCCGCCTATGCTGTTGAAGAAACCGAGGAGGAAGCGATCACTGCACCGCCTCCGCAGTACGCTCCGAGACAGGAAGCCGCTCCAAATCCCTTTGCTCCGCCTGCAAATACCGCTCCCGAACCTGTCTCCCATGCTGAAGAAAACGCAGACAAGCAGGAGGATATCCACAATATCCCTGAAAAACCGCCCGTTCAGGACATCCAGTCCGAGCCGCCCACAAATATCCATGAGGCTGAGGAACATGAGCCGAGCGATTCAACTATGGAGCTTGATGCCGCTCTCATTCTCCGCCCTGCAAAGCTGACAAGGCGCTCAACGGAAATGGTTTACAGTGTGAACAAGCCCGTTTTCATTATCGGCAAGGAAAGCATAAAAGTTGACCTCTGTATCCCCGACAACAGGGCTGTAAGCCGTGTTCATGCAAGTATAGTCTGCAAAAACGGCATATTCTACATCATAGACCAGAATTCCACAAACCGCACCTACGTCAACGGTGTGAATGTTCCGCCCCATGTGGAATACAGACTCAAAGACGGCGACGAAATTAAACTTGCAAATGAATTCTTCGATTTCAAGGTAAACTGATACGAAAGGTAATACAATGAGATACATTGCCGCCGCCGATACGGACATCGGCACTTTCAAAAGTATAAATCAGGACAGCGTGTGCGTAAAGACTGCCGAAACGGACACATCTTCCGTTGCACTCATAATGGTCTGCGACGGCATGGGCGGTCTTTCCAAAGGCGAACTTGCAAGCGCAGAGGTGGTCAGGAGTTTTTCCGACTGGTTCGACAATGAACTTCCCTACGAAATTGACGCATGGAACTGGGAAACTGCCGCAAGACGGACGATAAAGCGTCTCCGCATCCTCAACGAGAAACTTGTCAGATACGGCGCTGAACACAATATCAGGGCAGGCACGACCGCAACAGGAATAATTGCCGTAAATTCGGGATATATGACGTTCCATGCAGGCGATACGAGAATATATAAGATATCCTCCGACCTGAGACAGCTCACCGATGACCACACCTATATAAACCGTGAGATAAAGCGTGGAAATATGACTCCTCAGGAAGCCATGACCGACCCACGCAGAAATGCCCTTATACAATGCATCGGCGCTTCGGGAGAAGTTGACCCCGAAATAAAATTCGGCAATCTTGAAAGCGGTGCTAATTATATGATATGCTCCGACGGATTCAGACACGTTCTCGAACCGAAAGAGATATTCCACGCACTTTCGCCGCAGAACGCATCCACAAAGCAGGAAATGGAAAGAAGCCTGCGTGACCTGATAGACATTGTAAAGACACGCAACGAGCGTGACAATATCACAGCGGCGATGTTCCGTGCAGAGTTCTGAGCCGCAAAGGAGGTAACTGTTTTGACCACGGAAGAATGGCTTGTTATAGCCGCAGCCGCAGTAATATTCGTACTCATCAATATAATAATGTGGAGCATCATCGCAAAAAAGGAGAAACGTGCAAAGGAAGCCGTTATCCGAATGGATGAATCCCCTATCGGCAAGTCAAGAACTATCCGTGCAGGTCAGTCACAGTTCCACATCCCGAAAGAGACTCCCTCACAGCGTACACGCAGTTTCGATATCAAGGAAAATATCGTTATCGTGCATACGGATGAGAGGATAAATTAGTAAAAAAATGTCCGCATAATGGTGGTACTCATATAGCAGGTTTTACACGTGATATTGAGGGAAACCCTTTTGAAAAAGGGTTTCCCTCAAACTCCTTTCCTAAAACTTTTGAGTTTAAATTTTGCCCCTGACAGGGCGC
>JAEDMD010000266.1 GCA_016303195.1 Oscillospiraceae bacterium
TAAGGCGGTGAAGATTTGGAAAAACATATAAAAAAGATAACAGCGGCGGCAGTTCTGGTGATGATAGCAATAACGGGAATTCTGACACTTTTGGACGGCGATTCTGAAAGGGGAGAGGTTTCACCTGAAATGACCCTGTCCTCTGTTTATGACGGCAGTTTTTCAAAGAATGTGACCTCGGCTTCGGCTGAGAAACTGATATTCCGTGAGAAAATGATAAGTTTTCGTTCAAAGCTGGTGGAGAGGTTCGGCGGCAGGATCGTGAACGGAGTCTATATCGGCAAGGACAGACTGCTTGATGCTGAAATGTCGGAACACACCACCGAACCGTCGGCGGCTGACAGAATAAATGCATTTGCCCGAAAATATAACGGAACTGTCTATATTGCGGCGATTCCTTCATCTTCGGGAGTTTATGGCGAAATAATGCCTGATTACCTTCTCAGCGACCCCGAAAGCCAGAAGATAACCCTATTTTACGATCAGCTTGACAGCAGTATCAGACGTATCGACGCTTACAACATTCTGAAAATGCTGAAGGACAACTATATTTACTTCCGTACAGATACTAAATGGACAAGCTACGGGGCATATTGTATTTACAGAACTGTCATACAAAAACTGGGATTCCAGCCAATAACATACGATAAGTATACCATAAGGCACGTTACAGATGATTTCTGCGGCAATCTCTACCAGCGGACACTTTATCCCGATATCAGTGCGGATATTCTGGATATTTATGAATATCCGGACGGAGTTGAAGTGAGATCATGCGTTGCGGCAGATAAAAACGGGCTGACCCATGAAATTGAACTTTATGATATGGATATGCTTGAAACTTCAAATATGTACGATATGTACCTCGGCGCTCCCGAAGCTGTTGTGGAGATCGAGACTAATATCAACAATCAGCGTCGGCTTCTTGTCATAAAGGACAGCTATGCAGATTGCTTCATACCGTTCCTGACTCAGCATTTCAGCAAGATAACAGTAATATCGCCTGAGTACATGGATGGTCAGATAAGCGATTATATAAACATATCCGATTACGAGCAGACGCTTATTCTGTTCGGTATCGAGAATTCAGGCGAATCTGCGCTATTCAGCGGGATATTGCAGTAAAGGAGTAATAATATGAGAGCATTGATAACAGGTGCAACATCAGGCATAGGCATGAGCATTGCAAAAAAACTCAGCGATCTCGGCTGGGAACTTATTCTTACAGGCAGAAATGAAAAGGTACTGAAAGAATTGCAGGAAAAACTTGGCGGGAAACCTGAAATAATTGCCGCTGATCTGGCAAAGAAAGAGGAAGTTTTCAAGGTGTACAATTTCTGCAAGGGCAAGAATACAGATATGCTCGTCAACAATGCAGGCTACGGTCTTTTCGGCAAATTTGACGAGATTGACCTTGAAGATGAGCTTAACATGATAAATGTAAATATCACCGCTCTCCACATTCTCACAAAGCTGTTTCTTCGTGATTTCAAAAAAAGAAACAGCGGACGCATCCTCAATGTAGCATCGGCGGCAGGCTTCATGAGCGGCCCTTTGATGTCCTCATACTACGCTTCAAAGAATTATGTAGTAAAGCTGACACTTGCGATTTATGAAGAACTTCGCCGTGAAAGATCAAATGTTACGGTAACAATGCTTTGCCCCGGCCCTGTTGATACGAATTTCAATGACCGTGCAGGTGTTAAATTCAGTATGAAGCCGATATCGCCCGACTATGCGGCAGAATGTGCGGTACAGAAAGCCCTTGCGGGTAAGCTGTTCGCCATCCCCGGACTTACGGTAAAGCTCGGTATCTTCGGTTCAAGATTTGTTCCGCATAAAATGCTGGCGGCTGTGACATACAATATACAGCATGGTAAGCTGAAAGCAAAAGAAGGTAAGAAATGAAAAACACCAGTTACAGAGTTGCACTCGGAGGCATAGTTTCAGCGCTGTGCCTCGTGACAATGTTCCTTGCAGGAGTAATGCCTGCGCTGTATCTGCTTCTGCCGATGATCGCAGGAGTACTGCTGATGATAATAGCGATAGAAGTGAATCAGGGCTGGGCACTGCTTACCTATCTTTCAGTCAGCCTGCTGTCGGTGTTCGTGACATTCGATAAGGAGGCGGCACTGATATTCATACTCTTTTTCGGACATTATCCGATCCTCAGAATGAATATTCAGAAAATAAGGCTGACATTACTGCGCCGTGCGGTCAAGTTTGTTGTATTCAATGCCTGTACGCTGATTTATTTCTTTGCAACGGTCTATCTTCTTGGAATGGACGAAATGATCGAGGAAATGAACGATATCGGGCGTTACGGAAGCTATGCAATGCTTGGGCTTGCGAATTTTGTGTTCATACTTTATGATTACAATCTTGATTTTGTATATGCACTGTACCGAAAACGTCTTATGCCGAAATTCAGAAAAAAACGCTGACCGTGGAAGCAATGCCGAAGCGGTCAGATTTTTTTGAAAAATTTTCATAAACCCCTTGACAAATCAGAATTTATGATGTATAATATTAAGGTACTTGATTGAGGTACACAATATGCGGATATGGCGGAATAGGCAGACGCGCTAGCTTCAGGTGCTAGTCGGGGCAACTCGGTGCAGGTTCAACTCCTGTTATCCGCACCAAAAGAGATCCTT
>JAEDMD010000032.1 GCA_016303195.1 Oscillospiraceae bacterium
CCTGACCAAAGGGATGTGATCCCTTTGGAAACCCGATGTTTGAGTTTCAGGCTTGCTTCAGACTTTTTTATCCAAATGTTTCATCATATTTATTGGTGATCGGATGCTAACGGCTTATGACAGCGACAGCACATGGCATAGTGCCGTCAATGACGAAGAATTCCACATCGGTAAGCCCCATGTCTCTGAAAAATTCCATGTAGCTGTCGAGGTTGAATTCATGCTTGAATCTGATACCAACGGCTTCACAGGTCTTTACAAGAAATTTACTGGTCTTTTCGGATCTGTTGATATATGTGGGAATAATGACTTTTCCGCCCTTTTTGCATACTCTCAGCATTTCGGAGACAGCCTTCTGCGGTTCATCAAGGAGATGGATGACATTACCTGCGACTACTTTGTCAAAGCGCTCGTCACGGCAGTTTATTGCCGTCATATCGGCTTTTCTGAAAATAGTATTCCCGTAGCTCATGCATTTTTTCTCAGCCTGAGCCATCATTTTTGATGAAAGGTCAGTGGCAACAAGTCTTCGGCATTTCTTAGCGATGGCTTCGCTGATCGCACCCGTTCCGCAGGCACATTCAAGAACGATATCGCCGCTGTCGATATATTCTGCTGTTCGTCTGCCGAGTTCGGTATAGACTTTGCCGTTCAGCATAGTTTCAAATCCGTCATAAACTCCCGAAACCTTATCCCATATCATGTATCTCACCTCGTTATTTTAGCAATATTTCCTGCTTTTCGGCATCAACAAAGGCTTCCGCACCATATGGGAGGATAGCTCTCGGTGTGCCGTGACCGAAGTTCACATTATAGAGTATCGGCAGTTTCTCGTTGTCAACGACTTCTCTCCATACAGCCTTGTATTCTTCATAATACTTGTTATTCTGCGGTTTTCCGACGATGATTCCGTTTATCTTTGCAAATACTCCCTCGGATTTCAGTGCTTCAAGGAACTGTTTCAGACGTTCTGGCGAAGGCTGTTCCTCGCTGGTCTCGGCAAAGAGTATCTTGCCCTCCCATTCTTCTGCTGACGGGAATATATTGTACTTTCTGATGATATCGTTCTGATGTTTCAGGTCTTCAAGGATCGCAGAGCCGAATGGAAATCCTGATAAAATTTTATTCACTTCGGGATTGCTTCCGATGTCTGCTATGAGCATTTCGCCCATGCTTTCAATGCATCCGCCGAGAAGTTCACCGCTGAACTGCGGAGCGCCCTGCAAAAGCTCATAGCCCGTATCATCGGCATGGGACACACGGTCAGTGCCGATAGCAGATGGTGAAAAGTCAGTGCGTTCCTCATACCACACATCCGATGGCTTTATTATACGGCCGTTGTACGGCTCAAAAAGGCTTTCAAACTGCGTTTTTGAGTATGGAAGCATCTCATTCGCCTGCTCGCAAAGGTCACAGATAAAACTCTGACCGTAGAAAGTCTGCAAGCCCAGACGATGGAACATGAAATGATTATTTGTTGTATCCGAGAAGCCGAGGAACATTTTCGGGTGTTCACGTACTGCGGACATAAATTCCTCATCCTCCATGAGATAGGGGATAGTTCTGAATGTCTCGAATCCGCCGATATCGGTGATGATACCGCTTACAGAATCGTCAAGAAAGGCTTCTTTCAGGTCAGCGGCACGTGCTTCGGGATGAGCCAGAATAAAATCGGTTCCTCTGAGAGCGTGTTTGGTGAAACAGATATCAAGTCCGTATTCGTTGAGCCTGCGGACACCGATGTCCACCTGCTGAACACAGCCGATATTTCCGAGAATACCGTTGGACAGGCATATTACGGCAACTTTGTCGCCTTTTCTGAGTGGTCTTGGTTTTATCATTTTGCACCTCCGTTACAGCCATTGAATAAAGGCGGTTTTATCATTTTTATTATATCCTGCACGCTCATAGAAGTCGAGGGTAGACTGTTCCTTTGAGCCTGTCAGGAGCATCATCTTATAGCAGTTTTCATTTACAGCGATATCACGTGCATAGTTGAGACAGGCAGTTGCAAGACCTTTTTTGCGCCATTTTTCGTCAGTTATGACATTCTCGATAAAGGCGTAGGGACGCTGACCTCTTGTAAGATTTGGAATTATCACGCATACACATGATGATACGATCATACCGTCTTCTTCAGCAACGATGATATGATGGTTCGGGTCACTGATAATGCTGTCCCAGATGGAATTTATCCTGTCGTTGATATCGGGAAACGGGTTATCGTGAAGCTGCATATACAGCGTCAGCAAGCCGTTAAGGTCATCTTTTACTGCTTCTCTTATCATGGTGATATCCTCACTGATTTCTTGATTTTATATTGCGGTCGATCTCACGCTTAGCGTCACGTTTAGCGGCATCAGCACGTTTATCGTACAGCTTTTTACCTTTGCACAGTCCCACCTGCATTTTTACTCTTGAATCCTTGAAGTAAATGCTGAGAGGGATGAGAGAAAGTCCATCCTGCTTGACCGTACCGAACAGCTTATTGATCTCACGCTTATGCATAAGGAGCTTTCTTTTGCGGAGAGGGTCACGGTTGAAGATATTGCCCTTTTCGTAAGGCGAGATGTGCATACCACGGACGAAAAGCTCGCCTCCGTCGATGGAGCACCATGAGTCTTTCAGGTTCACACCGCCCTGACGGATAGATTTCACCTCAGTCCCCACAAGCTCGATGCCTGCTTCATAGGATTCGAGAACGAAATATTCGTGACGGGCTTTGCGGTTTTCGGCAATTGTCTTAGTCCCTTTTGAGCGCATTTTTGTATCCTCCGATCAAATTGTTTCCATGTTAAAATTATACCCCATTACCGCCTAAAAGTCAATAACCACTTGGTTATAATCACGGCAACAGTATTTACTTTTTTGTGGTAAGACATAGTTATTGCGAAACGACCGTAAAGCATCGCTGCGCTTGCTTTACTGCTTTGTCAGGGGGACGCTGTCCCCCTCATTCACCCCCTGCAAGGGAGATAACATCCCCCTTGACCCCAGAACGTGCGCCTGCGGCGCTTTTTTATATTTTTAAAAGTAAATGCTGTTGCCGTGTTCGATTCCAAACAATCGCTTGACATTCATTGAAAAAGTGGTATAATATCTATGACAAAAAAATATCAATGGAGGACATGATGAGTAAATTCAGAAAACAGCATATGCCTATCGAGTGGCATGACATGATCGACACGGAGAAGGTCACACCTGCTTCACAGGCAACTTTAAAGGAAAAATCCGTTCTTGTTGGGCGAGTGGGACTGATGATGCTTTCAGTCGGAACAGGTGCATGGAGAGTTCGTGCATCCATGAATAAGATATCCAGAGCGCTGGGAGTAACTTGTAATGCCGATATTGGTCTGTTGTCGATAGAGTACACCTGCATCGAGAACGGCGAAACTTATACCAACGCTATTTCGCTGAATACCACAGGTGTCAACACCGACAAGCTCAACGAACTTGAGAGCTTCACAGACGGATTTGCTGAGAGGGCAGGGAAGTATTCAATGGAGCAGTTCCATATGATACTTGACAAATTTGCCGATATGAAGGGAAATTACAAGCCGTGGAATCTCGGACTTGCTTCGGGGCTTGCCTGTTGTGCGTTCACATTCCTCCTCGGCGGCGGCATATTTGAGATGATAGGCGCATTCATAGGCGCAGGTGTGGGAAATTTCGTCCGCAAAAAACTGCTTGAACGTCATCTGACTTTACTTGGGAACGTGTCCATCGGAGTTGCGGCGGCTTGCAGTGCGTATGTGCTTTTCATCAAGCTGGCGGAGCTTATCTTCGGTATTTCCGACATACATCAGGCAGGCTACATATGTTCAATGCTGTTTGTGATACCCGGATTTCCGCTGATAACAGGCGGTATCGACCTTACAAAACTTGATCTGCGTTCGGGACTTGAACGAATAACCTATGCGCTCATAATCATCGTCACGGCAACAATGACAGGATGGGCGGCGGCAACGATATTCCGCTTTGCGCCTGCCAATTTTGAGGAACAGCAGATACAGCCCGTGATGATGATGATACTTCGTCTCGTGACCAGTTTCTTCGGAGTTTACGGCTTCTCGCTGATGTTCAACAGTCCACGTAAAATAGCCGCAACAGCAGGATGCGTGGGAATGATAGCCAATACGCTTCGACTTGAACTCATCGACTTTGCGGATATGCCCGTAGGAGCGGCGGCATTCATCGGAGCGCTTTCCGCAGGACTTATGGCATCATTGCTGAAAAAGTACATCGGCTGGCCGAGAATAACCCTGACAGTGCCGTCTATCGTTATCATGGTGCCCGGAATGTTCATGTATAAGGGAATATATTACATCGTCCTCAATGACATCGCAACAGGCTATATGTGGCTCACGAAAGCATTTCTCATCGTCCTTGCGCTTCCGCTCGGACTTATAGCCGCAAGGATACTGACAGACAACAATTTCAGAAAAAGCTCATAAATCCAATAATTTACAGCAAGCGGCAAAAGTTTTTGACGTTCACTATAATACAAAAAGCATGGGGCAGACCTTTATAGTTAAGGTCTGCCCCATTTGGTTTTATGTAAGCTGATACAAGTGTATCATCATCGGTTATCAGAGATTTGAGCTTTTAACGGAGATTATACGCATTGAGTCGATGGTATAAGAACCGTCACCCTTTTCGGTAAGCTGATACTCAACAGTTTTTGCAACGCTCTTAGGCATCCACTCAGGGAGTTCGTCGATATAGTCAACGGTGAGAGTGTAGATATCACCGCTCTTAACGACTGATCTTACATCGGGAGCGTATGTGAAAGTGATAGGTCTAAGCTTAACGTTGTAAGCACCGTTTGAGTAATAGAAACGTGCTTCAACAGGGCCGACTGTACAATGCTCGAAAGCAGGGATATTCTCACCGAACAGCTCAACAGCGTACTTTTCAACATCCACATCGGGGATAGAAACTGTATCGCCGAGCTGGCTCTCATAGTTGCCTATCTTGTCCTTATCCATGATGATAGACCAGAGAGTAGCAGTGATTATCTGCTCGGAGCTGAGTTCGGACGGAGTATTGAAAGCGTCGATATCCATGATAGCGGCAGGGTAGATAACGTTAACGAAACGGTCTTTCTTGTCATTTGCACTGCCGATATTTCTTATCATTCCGACACCCTTTGCAATGATGGCGCAAAGTCCGATAAGAGCGAGCACACCGCAGATTATTCCCAGAACAGCGTACTTTCTTCTCTTAGCCTTGACGATCTTCATTGACTTCGGATGGATACCGAATTCAGCCTGTTCGCTCTGGCTCTTGACCAGTTCCTCAGGGTCTTCGTCGAGAATATCTTCAAGAGTTGAAGTAAGACCGCTGTTTTCTTCATCAGTGTCATCGTCGGGGATATCCTCGGCAGTGACATTTTCGGGAGTTTTTTCATCCTCATCGATCTCCTCGATGGAGAAGTTATCCTCCTGAGCCTTTTCCTCAACGGGAGCAGCTTCGTCAGCGGAGATCACGGGTTCTTCGTTGATAGCGGCGATGGCTTCGTTAACAAGCTCCTCAGCATCGGCACTTCCGTCGTTGTCGAACATCTGCTCGTCTTCGCTGTCGATATCGCCGATATCATCGTCATTTTCAGGCTCGTCAGCGAAATCAGCCTGCTCGTCCTCATCGAAAACATCGGAAGCGAACAGCGACTTGATCTTAGCGAGCAGACCGCCTTTTTTGCCGTTTTTCTTCTTTTCTGCCTTAGCCTTCTGCTTAGCGAGGTAAGCGGCAAACTCAGGGTCTTCCGCAAGCATTTCAGCTTCGGGGTCAGCGGCAGCAGCGCCGAGGGCTTCGATAGCTTCATCGACCTCATCAGCGGCATCAACGGCAGTTTCTTCTGTGTCAGCTTCAACAGAATCGGCAACATCCTCGATATCAGGCAGTTTTTCGGAAACCTCCTCGGCATCGGCGATGGCATCAAGTGCATCCTCCTCAGTTTCAGCGGCTTTCTTTTCAGCCTCACGAGCGGCTTTTTCAGCGGCCTGTCTTGCTCTGTTTTCCTGCTGTCTTTTCTTCTTCTTAGCCTTTTTAGCGGCTTTTATTTCAGCTATACGCTTAGCTTCTGCGGCGAGTTTTTCTTCCTCAGCGGCTTGTTCTTCTTCGAGGCGCTTGGCTTCTTCGGCGAGCCTTACTTCCTCGGCGGCTTTTTCCTCAGCGAGGCGCTTGGCTTCGGCGGCATTTTCTTCTTCGAGGCGCTTAGCTTCAGCGGCGAGTCTTTCCTCCTCAGCGGCCTGTTCCTCGGCAAGTCTCATGCGCTCGGCGGCAGCACGGGCTTCTTCCTTAGCTTTTTCCTCAGCCTGACGGCGCTTTTCGGCGATGATAGCTTCTTCCTTTGCTCTTTCCTCAGCGAGACGCTGTCTTTCGAGAGCGGCTTTTTCAGCTTCCTCAGCGGCGGCTTCCTCAGCTTTGCGGGCTTCCTCGGCAGCTTTTGCGGCTCTGTCCTTTTCAAGCTCCTGCTGGCGGATAGCCTCATAATCGGGGAGTTCGCCCGAAATGACGATCTTCATTTTCTTCTTCTTCACAGGAGAAGGTTCATCATCCGGATAAACAGGTCTTTCCACGGGAGTGCTTGGTATTGGTTTCAGCTTTTTGCCGAACTTCTTATCGAAAGCGCCTGCGGGCTTATTGCCGAATACCTGAGTTTTCTCCGCAGGGTCGAGAGTGCGTACTTTCTTAGGCTGGGGATCCACGGACTGCTTCTTCTCGGAATCGAGAGCGTCAAGCACATCATCAAGGGGAGCGTTGTCGGGTTCTGGGATGTGTATCTTTTTCTTTTTAGCTGGCTTGCTGTTATTGGTAAGATCATTCAGCATATCGTCCAGTTCTTTTTTAGTAGCCATTCTTACCTCCAAAAATTGAGCAGTATTTTATCTTATCTGTCCGTTGCCGTTAATAAGGTATTTACCTGTTGTAAGCTCCATAAGTCCCATAGGGCCTCTTGCGTGGAGCTTCTGGGTAGAAATACCTATCTCAGCGCCGAAACCGAATTCACCGCCGTCGGTGAATCTTGTGGAAGCGTTGACATAAACAGCGGCGGCATCCACTTCTCTCTGGAATCTCTGAGCGTTGGCAAGGGAACTTGTGACGATACATTCAGAGTGACCTGTTGAATACTTTCTTATATGAGCGATAGCCTCGCTGATATCGTCAACGACTTTAACAGCGATGATAAAATCATTGAATTCGGTAGCATATTCAGTTTCGGTAGCCTTTTCGACAGTATCACCGAGAATTGCGATAGTCCTTTCACAGCCGTAGATCTTGACATTATGGGACTTGAAGCGTTCAGCGATCATTGGCAGGAACTTGTCAGCCACATCTTTATGAACGAGAAGGCTTTCGATGGCATTGCATACGGATGGACGCTGAGTCTTGGCATTGTCCGTAATTTCCACAGCCATATCGAGGTCAGCGGAAGAATCAACGTAAACATGGCAGTTACCTGCGCCTGTCTCGATAACAGGAACAGTTGCGTTCTTTACAACAGCCTGAATGAGGTTAGCGCTTCCACGTGGGATGATAACGTCGATATATTCATTGAGCTTCATTATCTCGTTGGTAGTTTCACGGGAAGTGCTGTTCACGACCTGAACAACATCCTCAGGCAGACCGACGGAGCTTACAGCCTTACGCATGATGTCGCCGAGGCAGATATTGGAGTTTATAGCCTCCTTGCCGCCCTTGAGGATGACGGTATTTCCTGCTTTGAGACAGAGAGCCGCCGCATCGACAGTAACATTAGGACGGGATTCATAGATGATGCCGATAACACCCAGCGGAACACGGGTCTTGATTATCTGCAAGCCGTTGGGACGGGTAAAACCGTCCATTACCTGACCGATAGGGTCATTCATAGCGATAAGTTCATCCACGCCCTTAGCCATATCAGCGATGCGCTTTTCATCCAGTTTAAGTCTGTCCTGCTTAGCCTCGGACATACCGTTTTCCTTAGCGGCGGCGATATCCTTGGCATTTTCAGCGATTATAAGTTCTTTGTTCTCGATAAGAGCCTTTGATATAGCTGCGAGAGCGTTATTTTTTTCAAGAGTTGAAGCGGAAGCTATGACAGCCTCGGCTTCCTTGGCTTTTCTGCCCAGTTCCTCAGTATAGCTCATATTAACACCTCTTATATATTATTTTACATACCATCAAGTTCAGCGGCAGGGACGATCTTGTAGTCATCGGATTTATTGCTTTGGCGGAGAAATACATTTCTTATTCCTGCCTGTATTATCATCCTTGCACAAAGGGGGCACGGCTTTGCTATATGCACCGAGCCATCATCGGGATTCACACCTGTAAGGTACAAGTCAGCACCCACAGTCTGTTCACGGGAACAGTTCAGCAGAGCATTTGCTTCTGCGTGTACAGCCTTGCATATAGAATATCCCTCACCCTGATGCATATTCTTATCTATCCTCGGACATTTGCCGATGTCACAGCAATTCTCCATAGCTCTCGGTGAGCCGTTGTATCCTGTAGATATAACAGCATCATTTTTGACTATGACAGCACCATATTTGCGTTTGAGACAGGTACTCCTGTACGCAAAGACTTCGGCGCAGTTAAGATAAGTATCGGCTTTCGATACCCTTTCATTTCCTACAGATAAGACCATTTTATCTTGCCTTGAAAAGCGTGCCGATCTCCTTGTCCTCGAACAGGTCGTACAGCTTTTCAGGGTCTTTACCGTTCATGATTATCATGTCGATACCTGCATTAGTGGCGATCTTGGCGGCGGTAATTTTAGTAGACATACCGCCTGTACCCAGCTTAGAGCCTGCACCGCCTGCCATAGCCTCAATTTCGGGGGTTATCTTTTCGACCACGGGGATAGGCTTGGCATTGGGATTTGTACGGGGATCGTCGTCATAGAGCGAGTCGATGTCGGAGAGTATCAGCAGAAGGTCGGCATTGGAAAGCTCAGCGACCAGAGCTGAAAGTGAGTCGTTCTCACCGATCTCCAGTTCAAGTTCATCTATGGCGATGGTATCATTCTCGTTGACGATGGGGATAACGTCCATTTTAACGAGAGTGCTGATGGTATTCATGAAGTTTTCGCAATGGCTTGGATTATTGATAATAGTCTTTGTCAGGAGTATCTGACCGACGGTAACACTGTATTTAGCGAACATATCGTCATAAACGTGCATAAGCTCGCACTGTCCGATAGCGGCGACAGCCTGCTTCATCTTAGTATCCTTCGGTTTTTCTGAAAGTCCCAGTTTACCTGAACCGAGACCGACAGCGCCCGACGATACCATGATTATCTCTCTGCCAGAATTATGCAGGTCGGAGATGACACGGACGAGATTCGTCATGCGTCGGATGTTCAGCTTGCCTGTTTTGTGGGCGAGAGTGGAAGTACCGAGCTTTATGACGATACGCTTTTTTTCGGAAATATTTCTCATAACTATCTTCTTTCAGTTAACTTTATTCTTTGGCGAACCGTTCTGCCATGCCCTGATATTATCACACACGATATCCACAAGGCGCTGTCTCGTTTCGAGAGGAGCCCATGCAGTGTGAGGGGTGATGATACAGTTTGGGATATTTTTCAGCGGAGTATCTGGGGACATAGGCTCTTTTTCGAGTACATCAGCATAAGCGGCAGATATAGTGCCGTTTCTGAGAGCGTCAGCCAGTTCGGGTTCATTGACAATACCGCCACGGGCAGTATTTATCAGCATAGCGGACGGCTTCATATGAGAGAGAAGCTCCTTGCCGATGATGCCCTTTGTCTGTTCTGTAAGGGGGCAGTGGAAGGTGAGAACGTCAGCCTTTTCAGCGGCGGTGAGCATATCGGTGATCTCATAGGGGCAGTCAGCAGGCATTGTGCGAGTGCTGACAACGATGTTCATGCCGAAAGCGTGACCTATCTCAGCGACTTTTCTGCCGATAGAGCCATAGCCAACGATGGAAAGAGTCTTTCCTGCCAGCTCTGCGGTAGGTATAGGAAAATATGAAAACGCAGGTGAGCGTTCCCATTCGCCGTTTCTGACAGCTTTGTCGTAGTCTCTTATCTTGCTGAAATGGTCGAGTATGTAAGCGAAGGTCTGCTGGGCAACGGCATTAGTGGAATACTGCCCCGCATTGCATACGGGAATGCCTTTTTTGGCGGCATAAGCGATATCCACGTTATTGAAGCCTGTTGCGAAAAGACCGATATATTTGATATTCGGGCAGGCATCCATCACTTCGGGAGTGATGAGTACTTTATTGCAGAGGACGATATCGGCATCGCCGATATTTTCGGCAGTTTTCTCAGGCGGAGTGAGGGGGATGATATTGACATCTCCCAGTTCCTGAAGCTGAGAAACGGGGATATCACCGCTGATATTGACGGTATACCAGTCAAGAACTGCTATTTTCACGGCTTAATCCTCCTGCTCACTGCTTTCAGAGGAAGGCTTATCAGTCTCGTTATCCTTTTTTGTTTTAAGGAAGATCGAAGAAAGGAAAGCGGCGGCGATGAGGAGAAGCTCCACGACACCGATAGCGTAGTAGAATATCCTGTTGTTGTCAGCCAGCCACAGGAGCAGAGAAAACGGAACAGCAATGGCGAGGAGAAGCTGATAAGGTCTTCTCAGGCGGACAAAGCTGATACCGAAAAATAAAGTGGCGATTATTGCAAAAGTAGCATGAAACGGCAGAGGATAGGGGAAAAGGGTGGGTGCTTCCGCATCTGCGCTTATAGCTGCAATTGATAAAACAAGCTGTGAAAGATCCATATTTATCAAATCCTAACATAGTAAAAATATACGAAAATGCAGATCTCACGCTTGTGAAAAGTCTGCACCATATAGTATAGCATAATTCGCTGAAAAATTCAACTGATTTTTTAAATTTTATTCAGACATGAAGCAGCGGCGGATATCATCCGCCCGTGAAATTACAATATTACTCCAAATCGGGAGGGCACAGGTCATGCGCCCCTGCAAAAAACATTCCCTCTTTCTCCCTTTCCCTCTATCTCACACCATATATAAAAAAAACGCAACAATGGGACGTCGGGACGCCTCCGCTGGCAACCACGATTCGGCGCAAGCGCCTAACTCTGTACGTTAATGATAATCTGCTTTCGCTCGCTGGCACTAAAGAACAGTGTAGGGACGGCCATTGGCCGTCCTCAGATAACCGAACAAATGCGGACAGAACATTGTAGGGGCGGCCTTTGGCCGTCCTCGGATAACCGAACAAATGCGGATAGAACATTGTATGGACGGCCATTGGCCGTCCTCGGATAACCGAACAAAGAGGGAAAGAGGGAAAGGGGGAAAGAGGGAAAGAGTGTGAAAGGAAACACAATAATTACGCATTATGAATTTCATTCCCCCTTCCTCTTGACCAAAGCAAAAGATACGTGTTATAATTGTAAAAGCAGAAATCAGATGAAAGGAGCATAATGCTTGAACAATGAAATATTCGGAGAAAAGCTGTACAGCATAGGCAGAGCGACAGTTGACGGGAGCTTTCATACACAAAGCGCAGACGAAGCATTTTTCAGCTACTTCGGAAATGATGTCACTTATTCTATAAAGCGTACTATCGACCCTGCGGATTTTCCACGGATGGAGGAATGCCTTAAAGATGCGGAGCATAACGGTACGTCGAGTACAGTTATACGTATGCGTGGAGTTAACGGACTTCTCCGCTGGATACTTGCATCTGTCCGCATGACAGGCGGTGCTGACCCTCTTTTCAGCATTACATTCAGCGATATCCTCTCACTTGAATCGCAGGGTTTCCTCAGACAGCGGAGACTTTCAGATTACCGCAGTTTTCTGGGACTTTCGGGCGACCTTGCCTTTGAATACAGCTTTGAGACGGAGCATATCAGGATATTCATGTTCGACCTGAGCCGAGAGGTGGTGCTGTTTGACGAAAGGCTTGACAAATGGCAGAAAAATGCCATAAACAAGGGATATGTCCTTTCCCGTCACCTTGAACCGTTCAACAGCCTTTGCAGGGATATCCGCAACGGAGTTTACCGTTTTGACTATGAATTCGAGTCGTCAGTGCTTACCGAGGGCAGAACAAAGGAAATGTACCTTTTCAGGGGCATCACACGCTATGATTCCCCCGACAGCAAAAAGGCAGTCGGAGTGATATCGGCAGTCAGCTCTCATCACCGTGGAAAAGACGTAAATCTTGCACTTGAAGCCAACAGGGATTCGGTTTCGGGACTTCTCAACAAGCGTTCCATAACCTCCTACGGGGAGGAGATAATCTCCGCAAAGCCTGCATATAATGTAGAGCTGGTCATGGTGACCATAGACAATTATTCCGAGCTTAACGGCACATTCGGCCATCTTTTCGGCGATGAAGTGGTATACAAGACGGCGCAGATAATCAAGAATGAGATAGGCACACGAGGTCTTGCAGGAAGAATAAATGCAGGCAGTTACATGATAGTTCTTGAGGATATCCGTGACGAGGAAGACCTTCGAGGAGTGCTTAGAGCCATAAGGACGAATATCGAAACAGCCTTTGACGATAAGGCAAACGGAGTGCATATCACCTGTTCTATGGGAATATCGGGCTATCCGAATGACAGCTCGGATTATGACGAGCTTATCATGCAGGCGGAAAAGGCTCTTATGATAGCGCAGGAAAAGGGACAGAACCGCTATGTTATTTATGATATCGGCAAGAATGGCGCAGTTGCAAAGGATATGGGCGGACGCACAGCGGTAATAAGCAGTCGTGGCGAGGCATCGGAGAAACTGGATTTCGTGGGTCAGCTCTCGGAGAATCTGGTTATGGGAAGAATTCCCGATCTTTCGGTTCTTTTGGAGCAGATACGTGCAGGTTTCTCGCTGGATGACATATGTGTATTTGCAGGCGGTGACATGGGCCTTGTGCTGAGTTGTGGAAATGCAGTGTCACGTGATGCTTCATATCTTTTTGAGAACGGCTATACGGACAGATTTTCGGGTGACGGGGTATTTGTCATAGACAATGTAAACGAGCTTGAAGGCAGAGACGATAATGCATTCATGAAGCTGATGGAGCAGAATATCGGCGGAGCGGTGCAGTATCTCATGACGGAGGACAGTATAGTCAAGGGAGTTATTTCATTCTGCTATATCGGGCGTTTCAAGAAATGGGCGGTATCGGATATAAACTATCTTACGATCGTGGGCAGGATAATATATGCTTTGCTGAAAAAGCAGGCATATATCTAAAAAAATAAAAAAGCGCCGAAGGCGCACGTCGGGTTTCCAAAGGGATCACGGTAGATTATAATATGAAGTGCAACAAATAAAAA
>JAEDMD010000267.1 GCA_016303195.1 Oscillospiraceae bacterium
GGACGTTTCTCAATATCTATGATTTAACGCAAAAAAGTAAATGCTGTTGCCGTGAATTTCCAACATACGGCAGTTGACAAACAACGAACGCTGTGATATAATAATAAAGTATGTAGAATTTCTTCAAAATATAACATAAAGGAGAATCACTATGGCACGGAAATCAAAAAAAAGAAGTGTTTTAAAGACCATTCTCACAATTCTGATACTGCTCCTTCTGGCAGCATTCATCACAGGTTATGTGTTTACCGCCAGATACATGGACGGCTATTTCCCAAGATATGACGCTCCCGACCCTAAATTCACCGCAGCTTATGACTATGACCATTATGCCACTGATTATCCCCGTCAGGAGGTTTCTTTCCGTTCAGGCGACAATCTGCTGAAAGGCTATATCTACGGACTTAACAATGATAAAGGCGTTATCGTTTTTGCTCACGGTATCGGTGCGAGCCACCTTTCCTACATGAGTACCATTACTTCAATGGTTGACAGAGGCTGGAGAGTTTTCGCTTACGATGCAACAGGAACATGGACAAGCGAAGGTAAAAATACCGTAGGTCTCGGTCAGTCTGCCGCCGATCTTGACAGAGCCGTTACATTTGTTGAAAACAACAGCGTTTTTGCAAATATGCCGATCTTTGTAATGGGTCACAGCTGGGGCGGATATGCTTCTGCGGCTGTTCTGAATCTGGATCACGATATCAAGGGATGCGTAAGTATGTCAGGTTACAGCACTCCGATGGCTGAGCTTTGCGAATATGCCGACGGTATACTCGGAGACAAGAGTGTCCTCACATATCCTTTCATCTGGACTTATAACAAGCTCCACTGCGGACGCTTTTCTTCCCTGTCGGCTGTTGATGGACTGAACAGATCAGGCGTTCCCGCTCTTATCATCCACGGCGACAATGACGATGTTATAAAGTACTACGGCGCATCGATCATTTCCAATCAGGGCAGGATAACAAATCCTAATGTACAGTATTATACATTTGAAACAGAGGGCAAGGATACTCACAACGGTTTCTTCCATACTTCCGAATACCTTGAATACTACAACACTGAACTGAAAGCCGCTGATGAAGCGCTGAAAAATAATAAGGATGCAACAGATGAAGAAATAGAAGCATATTTTTCATCTGTTGACAAAGAAAAGTTCAATGCTGTAAATCCCGATCTCATCAATATCATTGATGATTTCCTTGAAAGTATCGTTGGAAATACTGTTCCATCAGCTGAACCTGAGACAGAAACGGCTGAGACAACAGTTCCTGTTTCTGCCGAGCCTGAGACATCCGAAGAAACAGTTACAGAAGAAGCATCCGAGGAATCTGCCGAGGAAACAGAGATCGCAGAATGAAGAAGATACGAAATATAATCCTAATACTTATTACAGCGGCGCTTGCAATTGCATCAGCGCCGTTTGTATCTTATATGCTCACCGACAATATCTCATTCGTTCAGTTCCACGTAGGTTCAGCATCGGATGCATATGAAGACGGCGCATATTATCACATCCTTGAAGACGGGCTTTACTGTTTCACTGACAGCGACAGGCTTTATGCCGAAGGAAATTTCAGCAAGGTCTTTATTGATAAAAAGAAGCTGTACTGCTTTGAAGAACAGTATGACAGCAAACGCATAATCGTTCATGCATACGAAAAAGATACCGCCGCTCCGCAGGGAGAATTTGAACTCCCCAATGAACTGGCAGATACTCATTATAATGTGAACTGTGTGGATATCACCGATGGCATTATGTGTATCCGCTCCATTCAGAAAGGCACAAGAAAGCCGATCTTACGATTTTACGATATAAACAATGACTTCCGTGAAGTTTCCGTGGTCTATGACCGCCGTGAGACAGGAGGAGTCACTTTCTTCTATTTCGATGACGGCAGAAAACCTGTTTATCCCGATGACGGAACGGTGCTTTATTATTCTGCTGACTGCACTATCACTGCAAATATCCACGATGACGGCTCGGAACAGCTTATGTTCGATTATGGCGGAAAACGTGCGCCCACATATGCTGACCATCCGTTCATCCAGACATGGAATGTCAGCGGCGATAAGCTGTATACCGTCCATACCGCCACACGTTTCTCAAAGGGCAATAGCACGGATGTATATCAGTTGAAGCATAATAAATACGATGCTGTGCGTATCTATGACATCGAAACAGGAATAATGCTGACTGAGAAAAAATTCCGCCGAGCCGAAAAAGTCCTTCGTGCTGACGGAAGTGCGATCGTTACATATTTCAACGGAAATTATATCTGGTACGATCCGTATGACTTCACCGAGCTGAATACCGTTCCTGCCGAGGGAATCTCAGATGGTGGTTATTATCGTGTCTGCTTCTCGGACAATGCCTCGTATATTTCTGAACCGAATCATAAAATAATGCGTAAATTCGGCAATTGATAAAAAGCTCCCAAGATCAGACGAGATCACGGGAGCTTTTTGCATATAAAGCTGTTCTGCTCGAAATCAAGCCACATATCCTGCATAACAAAGACATTCTTCATTTGCACACTGTGACCTATGCATCCAATTGTTTTATATATATTCACACAGGGCAACAGCATTTACTTTTTTGTGGTAAGACATAGTTATTGCGAAACGAC
>JAEDMD010000268.1 GCA_016303195.1 Oscillospiraceae bacterium
GGGGGACAGAGTCCCCCTGACAAAGTAGTAAAGCAAGCGCAGCGAGGCTTTACGGGAGTTTCGCAATAACTATGTCTTACCACAAAAAGTAAATGCTGTTGCCCTGCTTGCAATAACACAGAATGTCAGGTGGACTGTCGGGACGCCAGCCCCTACAAAAATATCATGTTACGCTTTATATTAATGCTTTTGTCATGCATATATGATATTTACTATTGATTTATAGATAACAATATGTTATAATTTGTCTTGGAAAAAATTTTTATCAGGAGCAAGTTACGATATTTAAATATCTTCCATATTGTTCCTGAAAGGAGAAAAAAATGAAAAACGGACTAAGTTTTTTCGAGAAACTCAAAAACAAGCTGACTGTACGTGCTGAGAATAATCCGGGCGTGTTCATGTTCCTGCTTATCATTGCCGCCAATATCGTGTTTATTGCCTTTTCTACGTTGCTTCTCTTGTTCCTGCCCGAAAACAAGGGGCGGAGCTTTACAGAAATGCTGCGCTTCGCTTTCACCCTTATGGTCAACCCCAGCGGACGCTATCAGTACAGTGATTACCCTATATCGCTGATAATCACAACTATCGTCGTGCTTCTCGGTATGATATCCCTCACTGGCGGTACTGTCGGTTTTATCACAAGCATCATCACCAGCGTTCTCGAACGCTCTGCTACTTCACGCAGACATCTCCGACTGAAAAAACATATCGTTATCCTCAACTACAACCACAAAGTTCCCTCTGTTATTTACGATTACTGCTTCGATGATATGGAAAATACCTACGTTGTTATCCTCTCCGACAAGGACAAAAAGGAGATACGTGACCAGATAGACAATATTTTCAGTGTCCATCAGGCTAAGAAAAAATTCAAGAATATCATCATCCAGAACGGCAGTCCTTTCTCAAAGCTGGACCTTGACAGGATCGCTCTCAGCGATGCAAGGACTATCCTTCTTATGACCGCTGACGGCGAGGAGGCTGTAAGCTTTCATGACGGCTCAGGCGCTAAGGATTTCGACGTTTTCAAGCTGTTTATGTTCGTGAACAGCTACCTCAACAGCAAAAAGTCCGATTCCGTTCCATGTGTGCTTGCGGAGGTGTCTGACGGAAAGACCGAAAAACTCATCAGAGAGTACCCGTTCAGAACCGAAAACAACTGCTTCCCTGTGAACTTCAATGAACTTCTTGGCAAGATAATGGCTATCACTGCCGTTATGCCGTCCCTTTGCGATGCGCTTCTCCATCTCATCAGCTTTGAGGGCGTTGAGTTCTATCTGGAGGATGTGCCGAAATCTGTTTCCATTGCCGATGACCTGAAAAGACAGACTTCATCCATGCCTGTTTTCGATTCGGGCAACAGGAGACTCTATATTTCCGAAAGCGAGGAAGACATCGTTGCTTCGGGAAATGGCGAATACAAGCTGAAAAAACCTCTCCCCGACGGAAAGCTCGTTCCATGTATCCTCAACGAAAAGCCGAAGATACTCATTATCGGCTCAAACAGCAAGCTGGGCTACATCCTCGACAGCCTTATCTGCTTCAGAAATGAATATCCTGATTTCGGTCTTACCGTTGAGCTGATGGACACTGAGGAGAATGCTGAAAAGCTGAGACAGTACTGCGGATCGCCGAAATACAGCACTCTGTTTGCTGACGGAAATGACAGCCTTGTAATTGTCAAGGATATCTTTGAACCGTTCGCTGATAATAACGGCCGTTCCGTTCTCAATGGCGTGAATTCCGTTCTGTTCCTCTCCGATGACAGCCACAGCGAGACTAATATCGACGAAAAACCGCTTCTTTTCTGGAATAGTCTCAAGCGAAGCGACAACGTTGATGCTCATAACTGCATTGTTGAAGTGCTGGATATGCAGAATGAAAATATCATCGAAAAGCGCAACCACGATCAGGTAGTTGTCAGCGAGAGATTTATAAGCTGTCTCTATGCACAGCTTGGAAAAGACCCTGTCCGTCTTGATTTCATCAAGGATATGATTACTTTTGAAAGCGATGAGGCTTCACGAAATTCAAACAATGACCTTGCAAATGACTGCAATATCCTTTCTGTCAAGTCATCGCTGTTCTTCAAGAATTACAAGGGCAAGCTGAATTTCAGCAGTAAGCGTGAGCTGATACTCTGGGTCTATGAGGCAACAGGACACGCATATCTGCCTATCGGATGCGTGAAAAATAACGTCAGCTATCTGTTTTCAAGAACTGAGGGAAATAATGACGGTCTGGATACCGCTGTTCTTCTCCCGAAAATGGACAACAGCGAATTGAAGATCGTACAGGACGAGCTTACCCTCGAACCTGATGATGAAATAATCGTTATAATGCTTACTAAGTAAGTGAAAATGCTAAAGGGCAGACCTTATGGTCTGCCCTTTGAGTATGTCGAAAAACTAATTTTGGGACGTCGAGGACGCCGTCCCCTACAAAACTTTTCACGAATAATAGACAAATTGTAGGGGCTGGCGCACTTAACACGTGCCCTTCCCCTTTGTCACTGCGTGACATTTCCCCACACTGTGGGGAATCACCCGACAGCCCATTGATTTACTCAAACATCGGGTTTCCAAAGGGATCACATCCCTTTGGTCAGGTCAAGGGCTG
>JAEDMD010000033.1 GCA_016303195.1 Oscillospiraceae bacterium
ACGTGCGCCTGCGGCGCTTTTTTATATTTTTTAAAAGTAAATGCTGTTGCCCTGTATTGACATCATCAAAAACAAAGGCGATACAGAAATGGTTAATTCTGTACCGCCCTTATGCTTATGCGTGTTTCTTGATAGTTCTCTTTACGATATGTTTCAGTCTGTCACAGGTATCCTTCGGGAATTCCGTGATGAATTTTATTGCCTGCTCATGTGCTTCCTCATGGGGCAGTTTCAGGAACTTGTGGAAAAAGACATATACCTCGTCAAAGCTGGACATGATCTCATTTACCATATCCTCACCCTCAGGTGTCAGAACTACGCTGTTGCAGAAATCTTCATATACGTACCCGCAGTTTGCCAGACATCTCAGCATCTTGCTGACGCTTGGACGGGATACGCCTAAATGCCGTGATATATTAACGCATCTGACATATTCATCCTTGTCTGTAAGTTCTTTTATTGCTATCAGGTACTTTATCTGTCCTGCACAATGTTTCATTTTTATCCTCCTCACTTGTCCGAGTCTATCAGATGCCAGTAGCCTTTAAGGTATACTGCGCCTGACAACACGGTAAGAACAGTAGCTGTCCATATAAGTATCGGTGTTATCACATTTTCAACTGCCGATACAGCGCTCTCAGAGAAGTTTACTGAGAAATCACCACGGAGGCTGAGCCATAAAAGTATAGCTATTATCGCCACCATAGTAAATGCGGTCTTGAGTTTTCCCCATATTCCTGCGGCTACGACAGTTCCGCTGTTTGCGGCAAGAAGTCTGAGTCCCGATACCATGAACTCTCTTGCTGTTATGATTATCAGCGGTACAGCGCCCATATTCACCTCAGAAAGCTCCACAAACACCGTCAGCGCAGCAATAACAAGCACCTTATCAGCCAGCGGATCAAGGAATTTTCCGAAATTGGTGACCAGATTATTCTTTCTTGCTATCTTTCCGTCAAGTGCGTCCGTGATAGATGCCGCCGCAAATATCACCAGTGCGATCAGAAAATGAAACGGCACTTTCCAGTATATGAAAAGCAGGAAAAACGGAATAAGTATGACTCTCGTGAGAGTCAGCTTATTTGGCAGGTTCATTTGCTTATCACCTCTCCTATCAGATCATAATCCAGAGTATCTGTGATCTTTATAGTTACATACTGCCCTATTTCAAGCGGTCTGTCCGATGTGAAGAACACCTTTCCGTCGATATCGGGAGCATCAAGAGGAGTTCTTCCGAAATAACATTCGCCGAATTTATCGAAGCCTTCCACTACTGCTTCAAGCTCTGCATCCATGAGCTTCTGATTATTCTCACTGCTTATGAGCATCTGCTGTTCCATGATTATATCTGCTCTGTGAGCGGCTGTCTCCTCGTCTATCTGATCGGGGAATGCTGCCGCCTTTGTGCCTTCCTCGCAGGAATATGCGAAACAGCCAAGTCTGTCAAAGCGGACACGGCTGATGAATTCAGCCAGTTCGCTGAACTGCTCCTCAGTCTCTCCAGGGAAGCCTGTTATCAGCGTAGTGCGGAGAATAACATTCGGTATCTTCTCACGGATATGCTTAAAGAGCGCCTCCAGCTTTTCGGTATCGCCCCAGCGGTTCATGCGTGAAAGTATATCGCCGCTGCAGTGCTGTATCGGTATTTCCAGATACTTCACTATCTTATCCTCTCTTGCAATAACGTCAAGAAGTTCATCGGTTATGCGTTCGGGATAGCAGTAAAGAGTGCGTATCCATTTAAGACCGTCTATCTTGCACAGTTCAGTCAGAAGTTCAGCCAGTTTTGGCTCACCGTAAAGATCCTTGCCGTACTGAGCGGTATCCTGAGCGATGACCACAAGTTCGGTAACACCGTTTTCAGCGAGGAATCTTGCTTCTTTCAGGATATCCTCCATAGGCTCGCTTCTGAATTTTCCTCTTATCATAGGGATAGCGCAGTAGGTACAGCAGTTTGAACAGCCCTCAGCAATTTTAAGGTATGTGAAAAAGGGCAGTGTTGAAATAATTCTTTCGCCCGAAAGCTCGGCATCGAGCTTTGAAGCGAAACAGACATATCTCTCATCAGCCAGTACATGATCGAGAACATCAACTATATCCTTTGTATTTCCGATACCAATAACAGCATCAGCCTCAGGGAACTGCTCAGCGATCTCGTCCTTATAGCGCTCGACAAGACATCCGGTAATTATGATCTTTTTCAGAGTGCCGTCCTCTTTCAGCTTGCCGAGTTCCAGAATAGTCTCGATAGCCTCCTCTTTTGCGGACTTGATGAAACCGCAGGTATTGACTATCGCCACATCTGCAAGACCGGGTTCAGTCACAAGCTGATAGCCGTGAGATTTAAGTTTATAGAGCATCCTCTCAGAATCCACAAGATTCTTCGAGCATCCCAGAGACGCCATGCCGACCTTTATAGCCATGTCAGTCGTCCTCCTCATATTTGCTATTCTCAAAATATTCTTTGACCGCCCGATTTATCTGCGGGAAGTCATAACCGTAACGCACCAGCGCATTTTTCACCTTTTCAATGCTTTTCCTGTCAGTTTCATCTGTAAGAAAGCGTGAATGTTTGGTTTTCAGCAGTTCCGCCAGATTCTCCTCAAAGGTGAACTCATAGACTTCAAGGGCATCCTCTGCCGTAAATTGGTCAATGCCTTTCTGCATAAGCTCACGTTTGGCACGGCGGAAGCCGAATTTCTTTACTTCCACCAGTTTCCGTGCCATACGTTCGGCATAGCGCTCATCGTCGATGAATCTGTTCTCTTTCAGTTTATTCAGAACAGCTTTGCACAGTGCATCACTTTTGTAAGTCTTTATCAGCTTTTCCGTCATTTCCTTTTCGCTGTAATCACGATAATCCAGCAGAAACAGTGCCCGCTGATAAGCACGGCGGAAGTTTGAAGCGTAGATGATCTTTCTCAGTTCATCCCATTCGATCTCCATGCCTGTGCGGACGGAAAAGTCAGTGATGATATCTATATGGAGGTAGATCTTTCGGCTGTCGTCGATCTCCACCTCGTAAGTTGTCCCCTTGTATCGTGAGACATTCGTTATCTTCATTATTCCTCAGCAGGTGTGAATTCCTCGAAATCCTCGTCGATATCGGCAAGGATATCATCACTTCCGCTGTTCTGCTCAGGTACGTTCTCCTCATCGGGAGCATCCTCGCCCTTCTTGTCCTTCTTGTCCTTCTTGGACTTAGGTGAGACTGCATCCTTCAGCTCGTCCTTACGTGCAAGGATCTGATCTTCGATCTCCTTCATGAGAGCCTCGTCATTCTTGAGCAGTTCCTTAACATTGTCACGGCCCTGTCCCAGTTTCTGATCGTTGTAGCTGAACCATGAACCGCCCTTCTTGATGATATCAAGGTCAACAGCAAGGTCGAGAACTTCGCCTGTACGGGAGATACCTGTACCGTACATAAGGTCGAATTCGCACTCCTTGAAAGGCGGAGCGACCTTGTTCTTGACGATCTTACATTTGGTGCTTGCACCGATGATGTCGCTTCCCGACTTGATGACTTCGCCCTTTCTTACTTCGATACGGACGGATGAATAGAATTTCAGCGCACGACCGCCTGGGGTAGTTTCGGGATTTCCGTACATTACGCCGATCTTTTCACGTATCTGGTTAATGAAGATGGCAACGCAGTTGGACTTTGAGATAGCGGCAGTGAGCTTTCTCATAGCCTGAGACATAAGTCTTGCAAGCTGACCAACGTGGAGATCGCCCATTTCGCCGTCAATTTCCGCACGTGTTGTCATAGCGGCGATGGAGTCGAGAACGATAACATCAATAGCGCCCGAACGGATAAGAGCCTCAGCGATTTCAAGAGCCTGCTCACCGCTGTCAGGCTGTGAAACGAGAAGATTGTCGATATTTACACCGAGAGCCTGAGCGTAAACAGGGTCAAGAGCGTGTTCAACGTCGATGAAAGCAACTTCGCCGTCCATCTTCTGAGCCTGAGCGATAATGGAAAGGGCAACGGTAGTCTTACCTGAGCTTTCAGGGCCGTAGATCTCAACGATACGTCCACGTGGCACACCGCCGATTCCGAGAGCCATATCAAGGGTCATTGAACCTGTGGGGATAGCGTCAACATTGAGAGTCTTTGTCTGACCAAGACGCATGATAGCGCCTGCGCCGTACTTCTTTTCGATCTGCTTGAGTGCGCCGTCGAGGGCAGTTTTCTTGTCCTCCTTAGTGGTGGCTTTTACTACTGTCGGTTTTTTTGCAAGTTCCTTTTTAGCCATTGTTTACCTCCTGTTCTGAGCCGAGGCGGTGCGGAATATTCCTGCAAGGTCACGGGTCAGGGTAATATTATTAAAATTATTATCAATGAGTATCTTTTCAACATCACTGTGCTGTCCGTCGCCGTATTCATAGAGAAGCCAGCCGTTTTCCGCAATGGAGTTTTTCCAGAGAGCGGTCATCGCCCTGTAAAAGTCCAGTCCGTCCTCACCGCCGTAAAGCGCCATTTCAGGCTCATAGCGGACTTCCTTCTGGAGCTGTGCCATTTCCTCTGCGGTAACATACGGCGGATTGCTGACTATAATGTCCATATCACGGAACATTGCGGCGGTTTCGGCTTTCAGCACATCGCCTTTGATTATTTTTATGTCAGCACTGTTCAGCGCTGAATTTTCCTTGATGATATCAACAGCACCGTCGGAAAGTTCCACGGCACTGACCTCCGCATCGGGGAGCATTTTTTTCAGCGTGATGGCAATGCATCCGCTTCCCGAACAGAGATCGGCTATTTTCGGGGACTTCATCCCCTGTCTGCGGCATATTTCCAGAACATTCTCAATGAGAGTTTCTGTATCGGGGCGGGGTATCAGCACATTTTCGCTGAGTCTGAACGTTAAGCCGTAGAATTCCCATTCCCCTAAGATATACTGCAAAGGATAGCCTGTACTTCGCCTTTCAGCCATTTCACGGATAGCTTTTTCATCCTCTGCGCTGACTTCCTCAGCAGGGCGGAAAAGCGGATATTTGTCATGGAGCGTGTCCTGAAAAATACAGAGCGTGTCGAACTCATAGTCCTCATTGCCCGATTTTTCAAGCATTTCTCCGCAGATATCATAAAGCTGTTTTCTGTTCATTTATCACCATTTGTCCTCTGTCTTATCCGCAGGGATGCATGGCTTCATGGCAGCGATGGCAATTTCTATCATGCTGTCATCGGGCTCACGTGTGGTTATTCTCTGCATTGCAAGACCGGGAGCGGAAAGAATACGTGTCAGCAGGTTGTCATTGTTGCCTGCGAGACGGATGAATTCGTAGGAGATACCTACTACCAGCGGAAGAAGTATCAGTGAGCAGATAATTCTCTGCCATGTTTCGGTGAACGGAACGAAGCACATAACGAATATGCTTACCAGAAGCACAAGGAAAATGAAGCTCGTACCGCATCTTTTGTGGAAACGTGTCTGCTTGCGGACATTTTCGACTGTCAGCGGAAGCTCAGCTTCATGGCAGGCGATGGTTTTATGCTCAGCGCCGTGGTACATATACTGTCGCCTGATGTCCTTCATAAGGCTTACCAATGCCATATATGCAACAAAAAGCGCTATCTTGACGATACCCTCCAGAGCGGAGCGGATAATGCGGTGTTCTTTGATATCGGGGATGAATCCGACGAGTATCTTCGGCAGGAACACAAAAAGTCCCACTGCCATGAGAACGCCCACAAGTATGCCGATATACATGAAGATATCGTATGAACTTCCCTCCGAGCCTTTGCCGTCCTTTTCCATTTCGGATTTTTCTTCCTCGGTGAGTTGTTTTTCGGCTGACTTCATCATGTATTTATAGCCTTTCACAAGGGATATCACAAATGAAGTGCATCCACGGACGAGAGGAGTTTTCTTGTACCACGGAGCATTTTTCCCGTTGTTTTCCTCCCATGTTTCGAGGTCGATAGTTCCGTCGGGCAGTCGGCAGGCCATTGCGCCCGTATTCGGGCCGAGCATCATGATGCCCTCGATGAGCGCCTGTCCGCCTATCTTGGATTTGAATTTTTCAGCGCTTGGCTGATTGCTGTTATTTTTACTCATATCATTTATCTTTCTTTGCGGGAAGCGTGATGGTAACGGTAGTTCCCAGACCTTCACCTTCGCTGTCGATGCTGAGAGTACCACCGTGCATACTGATTATCTCGTCAGCCACGGCAAGACCGATTCCCGAACCTCGTCTTGTATGATTAGCCTTGTAGAATTTTGTCTTTACCTTGGCAAGATCGGACTGCTTTATTCCGACACCCGTATCCTTTACGGAAACTACCACGTTATCGCCCGATTCATAGGCTTTTATGGTAACTCTGTCTCCTGCCGAGGAATATTTCACAGCGTTGTCGATGACATTGATGAACACCTGACGGATGCGGTTCTTGTCGCCGAAAACGAAAGGCAGCATTTCAGGCTCATCGTAGATTATTTCTTTTGTTTCTTTTCTGGCTTTTTCGCTGTAAATGAGAACAGCGTCGCCCAGTTCGGCGAGAACATCCATTACAGCGCTTTGCAGGGTGAAATGTCCGTTCTGCATACGTGAGAAGTCCAGAAGCTCCTCGACCATCTGCTGTAAACGCTCAGTCTCGTTCACGATGACACCGACACCTTTTTTCATGGTATCGGGGCTTGTATCGCTGTCAACGAACATAAGAGTCTCAGCCCATCCCTTTATGGCGGTGAGAGGAGTTCTCAGCTCATGTGAAACGGAAGAAATGAATTCATTCTTCATAGCCTCGGCGGTCGAAAGCTCGTCAGCCATATGGTTGATGGCAGTGCAGAGTTCACCGATCTCGTCATCGCTGTTGTTCTCGATGCGGACTGAGAAATCGCCCATTGCGAATTTCCTTGCGATACCGCTTATCTGACGTATCGGTCTTACGATAGAACCTGCGAAATACAGACCTATGGTGATGATAATGAATATTACAGTGAGAAATACTACCATGACCGCAAGAGTATAGGTCTTGATGGTATTGTCTATCTCCGTCAGTGATGTTACCATTCTGACGGCGCTGTACTCGTTGTTCATGGAGGTTATGGGAACTGATACCGCAAGTATCTTTTCTCCGCCCCTCATTCTTCCTGTATGGCTTCCCTCGCCTGTTTCCATAGCCTGAACATAGTCGGGCATGATATCATCGGCATCGGGCGAGAAACCCGACGAAGTAAGAACGACTCTGCCTTTGGAATTTATCGCCATAAGCTCGATCTTGTCCTTGTCGCTGAAGGTTTCAAGCATTGTACGCATTTCCGCCGAGAAGTTGGCGGAGCTGTCCTGCGAATGGACGCTGAGAACCGAAGTTACGGCATTTATCCTTGAAAAGAGGTACTGTCTCGCTGAGGAATAAAAGTAATTCTGGATAGCGTAGACTATCGCCATGCTGATAATGAGCAGAGCAAGGACGACAACGCCTAAGTTGTTGATTATCCAGCGTTTGGTGATACTTTTTTTAGCCATTACTGGACATCTTCCCACTTATAGCCATAGCCCCAGATAGTAGTGATATACTTGGGACTTGACGGTTCTTCCTCTATCTTCATGCGGATACGGCGGATATTCACATCCACTATCTTGTCATCGCCGTAGTAGCTTTCTCCCCAGATATGGTTGAGGATGCTTGCTCGATCAAGGGCAGTATTTTTATTATTCATGAAGAATTCCATTATCTGGTATTCCACCTGAGTAAGCTCGATAGGCTCGCCGTTCTTGGTAACTGTACGGCTTTTCAGATTGAGAGTGAACGGGCCTGATTCGATAACAGACTGCTGTTCATTCTTGATGAAGCTCATGCAGACACGCCTGTAAATGGCATCCACACGGGCAGTAAGCTCAGACGGAGAAAAAGGCTTTGTGATGTAGTCATCAGCACCTATCATAAGACCGCTTACCTTGTCCATTTCCTGAGTTCTTGCAGTGAGCATGATAATGCCGATGGTCGAGCTTTTCTCACGTATTTTCTTACACACGGTAAATCCGTCGATGCCCGGCATCATGATATCGAGAAGCACCACATCGAAGTTGCCGTGTTCGGCTTCAAAGGTCTTGAGGGCATCCTCTCCGCAGTTTACGTCCACAACGTCATAGCCTGCACGTTTCAGGTTTATGACGACGAATTCACGGATGGTATCCTCGTCCTCGCATATAAGTATACGTTTCATTGATATTCACTCCCTTATTTAGCTGTTAGTCTTCAGCCGATAATATTCGCTTACGCTCACAGATTTTGCAAGTCCCGTCAGGGGATACTGTGAGCTGATGGTAAATTTATTCTTTGAAATGGAATCCGACAGCCACATCTCCTGCTGTGGGAGTCAGACCGTTATTGTCAGTTTCCTGCGGTATATAGGCGAGATATGCTGAATCGCCCTTTGTGTGCAGAAGCATATAGCCGTTGGCTATCCTGTCCTCACGGGAAGGCTGGTCTTTGGCGCAGTACAGCCTCAGAAGCTCACCGCCCTCAGTGCCGTTCACATAGCTTCTGAAAACTATCTCGTCATTGATGGAGTCACGCTCCACCTTTACGCTTTCCTCCCAGCGTTCGGGAAAAATGAATATATATCCCTCATTCACGCTGTAATAGGAGGTATATTTCTTTTTAAGAGTGTTCTCATCGGTAATGTACATCCACTCAGTAATTTTCATCTGTTCGCTCTCGGAAGCGTTGTCATATCCGAGAGAGACTTTCTGAACGGGTATTTCGGGGATCCCGTCGCTGTCGATATCGAAAGTGGCACAGCCTGACGGACGGTTGGTGGAAAATGACTCCTCAGGGGAAGCAAACACCTTGTTGAGTCCGTTTTCATCCATATATATGACATCCGACTGGATATAGCCCGCACCTGAAACAGCGTCTATATAAAGTCCCATCCTGCCGTTTCCCATAAGTCCGTAGCTTGGCTCGTCGAATTCCGTGAAACTTCCGCTAAGCTCCTGCGAATAGGGTTCATAAGTTCCCTTGTCGTTCAGTCTGTAAGCAACAACAACAGCAGGTGTTGACGATGCGCCTTTCAGCAGGAGAAATTCATTCTCGCCGTCGGTATCGAGATCGACCACATCGAAGAACGAATACGGAGTAGTGCGGAACGGCTGTTCAACATTTCCGTCGCTGTAATTATATATCGAGACATTCTTCTCGGAGCGGTTTATCTGACTGCTTCCGATGATAAGGTTCATCCTGTCGCTCGAACCGAGCTTTGATATCATTACCTTTTCTATTTCAGAGCCGTCAACAGGAGTATCACAGACGGAACTCCACTCTCCGTCGTAGTTGTCGAGAATATTGATACGCAGGGTATTTTCCTCGACAGCAAGGCTGTTTTTCTCATAGAATACCAGTGCTTCGTTTCCGCCGTCGCCGTCGATATCCTCAACGATGAAAGCGGAAAGATACTTGCCCGACTTCGGATATTTAAGGCTTATGGAATTGCCTGTCGCCTCGGTCAGGGCGCTGTATATCTGCTCCTGTTCCATGCTCAGCTTCGGCGGAGACATGAGAGTGTCGATGCTCGCACCGAAAGTACAGCCTGTGAGAGCCGCCGCCATGAAAGGCAGCAGCAGTAATTTTTTATTTATCATATCATTAAGTATTTATACTTCATGGAGGTATTGTCAGTCAGCGTCATAGTCCACACCTGTCCTGAGTTCTTTCCAGCCGTCGGTTTCCTCGATCTTCCAGCCGCCATCAAGCGGAGCGATCCATATGTAAGCATACCACAGACCGCCTTGATGCACATTGAGCTGTAAAAACGGATTTCCCCCGTCTTCATCCTGACTCACCAGACCTGCTTTGAAGCCGTACAGCTTTGTCTGACTTGAAACGCATCCGCTTTCGTCTTTAAGAGAATCCAGCAGTTTGTAAGTTTCAGTCTCGGTATAGTCAACATCGAAACCGCTTGATTCGTTTTCAAAATCATCAAGGATAGCCTCTATATCGCCTTCATCGTAACCGATATAGCTTTCTTCAAACGTGGAGAAGGTGACCCTTGTTTCCTTGTTCAGCTCAGTATTTTCGCTTGCCGGTGTTCTGACGAGGCATGATGTGTCACCGCCCCAGTAGTAAGCCTTCATGGTGCTTACGCCGTACTTTTTCTTGTAGTAATGCGGGTCGCCGCCCTCCCAGAAGATATAGATGATGCCTTTTTTCGGCAAATGGCTGTATTCTGGGAGATACGGTGCTATCTCACCGCAGTTTATCTGACAGACAAGCGGAAGCCCTGACGCAGGGATGGTCTTACCGTTGCTGATGAATTCTCCTCTGACAGGATATTCCGCATCAGGCGGAAGGTCGGGGAGTCCGCCCATTTTTGTTGCACCCAAAGGGATATCGTCACATTCTTCTTCATTGAACAGTATGGCTTTGTCCGTGTCATTAGCCTTTAAAAGCTCATCATACTTATCCCTGTAGTATTTTTCGATATCCTCAAATGTATAATCAGGCATAATATTTACCTCTCCATCAGTTTCACGTATTCACGCTCTTTTGCGATAGCCTTGTAAGCAGGACGGATGATACGGCTGCTTGTGAGGATCTCCTCCATTCTGTGAGCAGCCCAGCCTGCCATACGAGCGATAGCGAAAAGCGGAGTGAAAAGTTCATCGGGGATGCCGAGCATTCTGTAAACAAGACCCGAATACATATCGACATTTGCACACATAGCCTTAGCACTTCCCTTTTCTTCGAGGAATATCTCAGGGGTGAGACGCTCGATAGTAGCAAGCAGTCTGAATTCAGCCTCTATATCCTTGCCCTTTGCAAGCTCAAAAGCCTTCTTCTTGAGGATAAGCGCTCTCGGATCAGAGATAGTATAAACAGCGTGTCCCATACCGTAGATAAGACCTGAATGGTCATTAGTCTCCTTGCGGATGGTCTTTCTCATATAATCAGCAACTTCGCCCTCATCTTCCCAGTTCTTGATGTTAGCCTTGAAGTTGTCGAGCATATTGATGACCTGTAAATTAGCACCGCCGTGACGAGGGCCTTTCAGTGAGCAAATAGCCGATGAATAGGTCGAATACGGGTCAGTTCCCGATGAAGTGAGTACACGGCAGGTAAATGTTGAGTTATTGCCGCCGCCGTGTTCAGCCTGAAGCATAAGCAGACGGTCGAGCATCTGAGCCTCATCCTTTGTATACTGTCTGTCGGGACGGAGCAGTGAAAGGATGGTCTGAGCGGTATTCTCCTCATAATTGATAGGATGCATTATCATGCTTGCGTTATCGAAAACACGGCGCTTCACCTGATAAGCATTAGCCATGATAACAGGCAGTTTTGCAATAAGGCTGATAGCGGTACGCATTTCGTTTTCCAGCCCCTTGTTCTCGCACTCGTCATCGTAGGAATAGAGAGCAAGGACTGAACGTGCCAGCTTGTTCATGATATTTTTTGAAGGGGCTTTCAGTATCATATCCTCAACAAAGCCGTTTGGCAGATCTCTTTTCAGTGAGATGTATGTATTGAAATGTGAAAGCTCCTGCTCATTCGGAAGATGACCGAACAGAAGGAGGAACGCAGTTTCCTCATAACCGTATCTGTCCTCAGCTTCAACATTCTCCACCAGATCGTTGATGCTGTATCCTCTGTAAATAAGCTGACCGGGGATAGGCTCGACCTCTCCCTCGTTGAGAAGGTAGCCGTGAACATTGCAGATATTGGTAATGCCTGCAACAACGCCTGTACCGTCGCTGTTACGCAGACCTCTTTTTACGTGGTATTTTTCGTACAGCTTTGGATCTATAACGGAATTTTTTGACAGCTCGCTGCATAAATCTGTAATGTTAGCACCTGAAATGAAAGATGGCATTACTTATCACTCTCCTTGAACATATTCATTATTAATTATACACCATATTTCGCAGGATGTCAAATGATTTCAGCGTTATAAAGGTGATGTTATTGTGAATATTGTGTATGATTAGTGATATGATAGTGATTGGTGCGTGTAATTATGCAAAGTCAACAATTTCGATATAAAAAGGAGGAATCAGCCATGAAAAAATATTTTGCAGTTATCCTTTTCACAGCGGCATTTCTGCTCATTATTCCTGCATTGCCGGTGATGACATTTGACAGAAAAGGCAGTCGGAACGTCAGACTTACGGAATTCCGCTTTGATGAGGAAGAAAGCATATCGGATGAGCCTTACAAAGTTCTTGATGTGGCAACAGGCGAAATTCTTGAAGTTCCCGTCCGTGAATATGTAATAGGTGCTGTATGTGCGGAAATGCCTGCATCTTTCCATTCCGAAGCGCTGAAAGCACAGGCTGTCGCCGCTCACACCTATGCAGAGAGACAGCGTATGCATGAGCGTGAAGCACCGACTCCCGAACTGATGGGAGCGGATTTTTCCAACGATACCTCCAGATATCAGGGATATTTCACCGAAGCGCAGGCGAAAAAAGTCCTCGGTGCGGATTTTGAAAAGAATTACAGCCGTATCAGCGAATGTGCCGATGAAGTAATCGACTACATAATCACTTACAAGGACGAGCCTATAATCTCCGCTTTTCATTCAATGTCATCGGGCATGACCGAAAGCGCCGAAAATGTCTGGGGAACGGCAGTTGACTATCTTGTTCCCGTTGACAGCGAATACGATCTGAATGCGCCGAAATACACCGACGAGATACGTTACAGCCGTGAAGTCATGCAGTACAAGCTGGAAAATGCCTTTCAGGGCGTTGAACTGGGCGAAAATATGGTAGGATGGCTTGTTGTCCGTGAAGTTTCCGATCAGGGAACAGTCCTTCATGCGGATGTGGGAAATATGTCCGTTACAGGCAATGATGTGCGGAATGCTCTTTCTCTGCGTTCGCCCTGCTTTGAGGTGAAATATGAGGGCGATGAAGCCGTGATAACCACCAAAGGGTTCGGACATGGCGTGGGAATGAGCCAGTACGGTGCAAATTCAATGGCGGCCGAGGGCAGAACATGGCAGGAGATTCTGGAGCATTACTATACAGGATGCGAGATCACTTCTCATTTGTCATAAGCCGTCCTTACAATATCCTGCCCATATTTGAGCGATCATTTGAGGACTGCCAAAGGCAGCCCCTAACACGGCAACAGCATTTACTTTTAAAAATATAAAAAAGCGCCGCAGGCGCACGT